>SLLP01000065.1 GCA_007133995.1 Balneolales bacterium | reverse complement strand
TTGTCATCCAGCTCGAATTTTCCTTCAGCGGCTTGCCGGTAAACCTCGATCATGACCGGGGTTTTCATGGTGCTGGCGGCATGAAACCACTCATCGGCATCGACGAAAACGCTTGTTTCGGAATTGCCGGCATCAATAAATGCCACGGCGTACCGACCTTCGGCCGCTCCGGTGATCTGCCGGATACGATCGGTCAGTTCGGTGGTATCACGTGCGGCATCGGTGGAAGCCCCGGCATCCGAATCGGATGATGCACACGCCGCGAGGACCCCGAAAAGAGCAATAAGCGCTGTCACATACAATGGACTGATTTCCATAATCGATACCTTTTTTTCATTTTGAACCAAGCAGATAACAGAAAGATCGGAAGATAATTGTTTCGGGAGGATGCGGCCCGTCCATTTACCCGGCCCGGTCTTCACGAAACATCAGCGGTAAATCAGTGCATTACCCACACTGACCAGAACATCATCTGCTCCGGCTGCGATGGCATCGGTGGACAGATCCACCACAAACCCGTTGATAACCACATATGCCACCTCATCTCCCCTCCACAGAACCAGGTTGGCCGATCGCCCGATTTTGAAGCCTGCAGGCTGGCAAGCGGTCGAATTCACAATATTCAGCGCAAAATTGGTGTATTGGCCCTCAGGCGGCTCTTCCAACCTGACAGCGGTGTAACCAGAGCGCATCAGGTCGATCACATCCAGCCCATCCAATTCCTTTTCAGTGGCAAAAACATTCGGGTAAACACTGCCGGAATCCAGCCGGAGGCCGGTCGCATCGAACTCCTCAAATCCATTGAACGTGGACATGTCACCGATCTCGCTTACTGTTCCTCTTTTAAAAAAACCGGTGGCACCGTTTGTGTTTATTTCCATCCTGTTTATCCCGAGATCAAGCCGGAACTCATGCTCCTTGAACGGCACCGTGAGATTTCGAAAAATCGTACTGTGTAACCGGAAACGGTTGGGCGGTATGGTTTCGTACTGTTCCACCGTATAGCCGGTGTACTCCTGCCGGGCGATGGATCGAAACGACTCCAGGAGCAACAGGTAATTCATCTTTCGGATGTATTGTTTCTCGGGATCGCCCCTGAGTCCGCCGCTTTCGATCAGTATGGTGCTGGTGCCCCACTTCTGGATATTATCACCGAACGCACGCGGCTCAAATTCGTCGGAGTAGGTAGCCACATGGCCTGGGATAAACTCCTGCAGCATCAGGTCAAGCTGGGCAATAAGCTGCATGCTTCGCTCTCTGACCGGATTGATACTGCGCTCTTCGTCGTAAGTCGGAGCCAGAAATGCGATGATCGTGCTTTTCGGGGTTTCGCCCACGGAATAGCGAATGCTTTGGTCGTGCAGGTTGAAACCAAAATCGGCATCGGTCTCGTCACGCAGACGTTTCAGCAGGCGGGATTCCGGGGCTTGCAGCTGGAGCGCATCGCGGTTCATGTCGATCCCGAATGCGGTTCGGCGCTGGTAGCGCTCCGCGCCGTCCGGATTGAGCATCGGCACAGCGTGAATGGTGATGCTGCTTAATATTTCATTGCGAATGTCATTAAATCTGTCATCGGCTGTCAGAAAATGGAACACATCGAACAGCGCCATGGTGGCTGTCGGCTCGTTGCCATGCATCTGCGACCAGAGAAGCACCTGCGTATCGCCGGTGCCCATCATCAACCGGAAAATATCCCTGCCCTCCGTAGATTCGCCTTCCCGGATAAGCTGAACCTTGGGATTTTCACCCAGCTTTTCGATAAGCGGAACAACGTCATGGTGCTTGAAGCGTCGCCCGTTCAGTGCCGGCTCACGGTAGTCATCATAGGACTCATACAGCTGGCGTGCAAAAGAAGCGGCTGGATCATCAGCCCGGGATTCAGAGATCATGGTCAGTAGCGATAGCGTGGATAATGATAGCGTAGATAATGTAAGTGCGATCAGGGTGTAACCGATTGACTTCAGTGTTTTCATAATCCGGTACGAAAATAGGGCACATAAAGGATGCCGTGAGGGTCATGCTTGTGTGGAGGCGGGCGTCAGGCGCCTTCCCCGTTTTGCGCCCTTGCCTCAGGTGCTGAATTTTGCCAAACACCGGTAAGCAAGGCAATGCCTGTCGCTGTCTAATATATTGAATGAACGTTCTGTTCCCAAATGCAGGTTGTAGCAACAAATTGAAAAAAAATGCATTATTATATGGTACATATTCTGCCGATTTGCGCCTATTCTGGCGAAACCACAAGATTTCAGGAAACACCCGTTTTAAACCTTTATCGGGATAAAAATTCCAGCCATGATTTACCGACCCTTTACGTCACTGACGTTACCCTCGACTCTCATCATTACATTGCTTCTGATTTCCGGTAATCTTGGGTTGACAAGAGCCGGCACAGGCAACGCAGATTATCTCCCTGGCATCGTTATTGTGCAACTTGAGGATGAGCGTACCTTCTTCAAAAAACTGGAAAAATCGGGGAGTCACATGAAATTGCCTGACAGCCGCATCAGCGGTATCGGTCCGGATGCCGGTCCCGGCGATATCCTCACCGCCTATATGGAGCCGCTCGGTGTTTCGGCCATGGATCCGGTTTTCCGGCAGGGAGCGTCGGCCAGCACAGCCAGACACAAACGTGCCGGAGCGCAACCCGGGCGAGTGCAGGAGCTGGCCGAAGCCTTTGAGCGCACATTCACGATCCGCTACTCATCGGGCGACGATCCCCTGGAGCTCTCCGCCAGGTTACGCAAGCTGCCGGGTGTGGTCTACGCCGAACCTCACTACGTTCATGAGACAACCGATTCTTTTACACCCAACGACCCGTTCATCGGAAATGAAGGACACGACTATTTCGCTTATCAGAACTTCTTCAACGCCTGGGCTGTCTCTCAGGGCTCTTCCGACGTAGTCATCTCCATTATCGACAGTGGCGTGTATTACGAGCACCCTGATCTGATCAACAAGCTGTGGCGGAACCCCCAGCCCGGCCGGGCCGACGAAATTTTTCCGTGGGAAATTCAAAATGACACCATCGGTTGGAATTTCTGGGAGAGCGGGGATGTGTTTGCCGGCGAACCACCGGAGCAGAACGCAAACCCGATCGGCAACTTCTCCACACATGGAACCCACGTTGCCGGAATCGCGGCGGCTGACACGGATAACGGCATCGGAGTTGCCGGAACAGGGTTCAACGCCACATTCATGCCTGTGAAAGCCGGGGGCACCAGGGAGTATCCGCGCACGATTGCTTATGGTTTCCACGGTGTGTTGTATGCAGCCATTAACAAAGCCGATATTATTAATTGCAGTTTCGGAGGCCCCGGTTTTTCTGAGTTTGGACGCGATGTGGTGGAATACGCCACAGCATCCGGCTCACTGGTCGTGGCCGCTGCAGGCAACCAGGGCAACGACGATATGTTTTATCCTGCTGCCTATGATGATGTACTTACAGTCGGTTCGGTTCGGCGGGAATATGATGATGTCATATCCCCTTTTTCCACTTATGGTTATTTTGTGGATGTTTTTGCCATGGGAGATCGTGTCTTAAGCACCGTATTCAACTATGACGAAGATACGCAAACCTGGGACCCAAGATACCAGCGCATCACCGGAACATCCATGGCAGCGCCGGTAGTTAGCGGTTTGGCAGCACTGATCAAAGCTGAAAATCCGGAATGGTCCCCACAGCGCATCGCCAGCCAGATCCGTACCAATGCTCGCTCTTTGTATCAAGCCAATCCGGAGGCCAAATTTGAAAACCGGCTCGGCATGGGGCTCATTGATGCCTACGGCGCTCTGGTCAACCTGAAACCCGGTCTTCAAATCACCGATTTTTCTTTTGAAACCAGCGAAGGCAACAAGATTAACACCGGTGAGCAAGGCAAACTCACTATGGAAGTCGAAAACTTCGGTGAGAAGACGCCTGAATCCATCCTTATCCTGGAGAACAATCAGGATGGGATCCGGTTCGAGCCATCGACCCGCACCACTGGAAATATAGGCACCGGAGAAAGCTTCACGGTCACTTTTGATATTGAAATCTCACGTGATTTCCGGTTGACAGAAATCCCTCTTTTCCGCCTTGATTTTGTGGACGAGTCTCTTGATTACAACGATTTTGCCATGATCGAGTACGAACGGCTACTCTTTGATATCATCGATATCAACACGATTATGGCATCATTTTCTTCTGACGGAACCATTGGCTATCTGGATGCCTTTTCGGCTTCCGGCGGCATCGGGTTTCTGCCCGGCGACTACCCGAATGCTCTGTTTGAAGGGGGACTCATGATTGCTGCAGATGTGGAATTTGAAAGCGTTACGCAACAAGATGTGCTAAAAGAAAATGTCGTGATCAACCAGGTCCGTAAAGAGGATGAAATCACTCGGCATTTCCTTCCTACAGAAAATTACCGCTTTACCCGTCCACCTGCCGTCTCTGACCTGGACGGAAAAGCTATATTCAAATCAACCGAGCACCCCATTGCCAAAGGATTGAATGTGGAGATGAAGACATATGCTTTTGAGGCTCCGGAACTGGATAAGGCGATAGTTGTGGTTTACGACATCACCAACGCGAGTCTGGATACCTACCACGACATGTATGTCGGACTTTTCAATGATTGGGATATCCGTGATCCCGGCAACAACTTCTCAGGATATGTAGAGGATGACAGTCTGCTGTATGCCTATGCACCGGGTGGGGGACCTTTTGTAACTTCCGCGCATCTTGGTGTCGTTGCCAGCGCATTCTCCATCGCAAACGAATCTCCCATGTCACTGCCAGAGGCAGATTCGCGAGAAGACAGCCTCCGGTTCGGCATTTATTACATTGAAGATGAAGAGAACTTTGATGGCTTCACCGATTCTGAAAAACGGCTTTCCCTTACAGCGGGTACCGAACGAACAACCATTTCGGAAGCTGATGTCTCCCTGGTTACCTCCAGTGGTCCGTTTACACTGCTTCCTTATGCACACATCCGGACAGGCTTTGTTTACGCCTGGGGTGAGGATGTGGATGAGCTGCGCAACCAGGTCGCATCGGCCCGCTTGCTGGATTTCGATATCAGCCCTCCGGGTGTATATAGTCCACCCAGGGATTTGGCGGAACGGGCTACCATCTATCAGAACTTCCCAAACCCCTTCAATGAGAACACCATCATTGAGATCCACCTTGCCGAACCGGGTCAGGCTGAAGTCACGGTGTACGACATTATGGGCCGGCGGGTAGCCACCCTTTTTGACGGCACAACCGAGGGAAGAGCGCAGTCTTTGTCATTTAATGCCCGTGGACTCGCCAGTGGTGTCTATATCGCCGTGCTCAGGGCCGAAGGACGCACCGAAACAATGAAGATGACGCTGGTGCGATAATTTTGCGCAGATCAAAAGGCATCACCATCCTGATCCGTCGACTCAGATGCTTTCTTTTTTCGGCGGACATCCTCCAGGCGATTCGTACGGCTCATTTCCGCTTCCCTGTAACGCTTTTTTTGCTTTTCGGCTTCCGGGACTATTTCAGGCACGGTGAGGCGATGATCCTTGGAATGGATTTAATACAAAAAACCTGTTTTTGTAACACTCAGGCCGGTTTCATAACTTTGTAATTCTTTCAGACACCAGACTCAAATTTTCTTTTCAACACCTATGACCACTGACCAAAGCAATCCAAGCCTTGAGATCCGTCCGCTTGAAATGAGCGATTATAAAGCTGTCAAGGCACTGCAGATCAAGTGTTTTCCGGACATGGAACCCTACGATTATAACTCCTTCCGATCTCAGATTAAGCACTTCAAAGAAGGCCAGATCGGTGTCTTTTTTGAGGGAAAACTCATCGGATCAAGCAACAGCCTGATCCTGGATCTCGACGAGTACTCCTTCGACCATACCTGGGAGGAGATTTCCGATGACGGCTACATCCGCAATCACGATCCTGAAGGCGATACGCTGTACGGCATCGAGGTGATGGTGGACCCGGAGTACCGCGACATGAAAATCGGGCGGCGGATATACGAAGAGCGCACCGAACTGTGCCGCCGGCTCAACCTGCGCCGTATCCTGGTGGGTGGACGGCTGCCGAATTACCACAAACACCAGGACAAGATGGACATCTACACCTATGTGCGTTCGGTGATGAACAAAAAGGTCTATGACCCGGTGCTCACCTTCCAGTTGCAAAATGACTTCGTGGTCAAGCGCATCATCACCAACTACCTGGACGAGGACAATGATTCCTGCGGATATGCGGCATTGCTGGAGTGGACCAATTTCGAGTATCAGTCCCAGGCACCCAAGCAGCGAATCACCTCCATGCCGGTGCGGATCTGTTGCGTGCAATACCAGATGCGTAAAATCTCGAACTTCCAGGATTTCACTACCCAGGTGGAATATTTCGTGGATGTGGCCTCCGACTACAAGTCCGATTTTGTGCTGTTTCCGGAGCTGCTGACCACACAGCTACTGAGTTTCGAACAGGAAAAACGCCCCGGTCGGGCCGCCAGGGAACTCAACAAATATACCGATCAGTATATCGATTTTTTCCGGAATATGGCCCTGAGTTACAACGTGAACATCATCGGCGGCTCGCATTTCACACTGGAAGAAGACAATGTATTCAATATTTCCTATCTGTTCCGGCGCGACGGCACCTATGAAAAGCAGTACAAGGTCCACATCACGACAGATGAAAGCCTGTGGTGGGGTGTTCAGCCCGGATCCATCCCGAAAGTATTCGACACCGACCGCGGCAAGATTGCAATCAATGTTTGCTACGACGTGGAGTTTCCGGAGATGGCCCGTTATGCGGTAGACAACGGTGCCAACATCCTTTTTGTGCCGTTCTGCACGGATGAACGTCATGGTTTCACCCGGGTCCGCACCTGTGCCCAGGCCCGGGCCATCGAAAACCAGATCTATGTGGCCATGGCCGGCACCACAGGTAACATCCCGTCGGTCGAGAATATGGCCATCCAGTATGCCCAGTCGGCGATCTTCACCCCGTCCGATTTCCCGTTCAGCCGAGATGGCATTGCCGCGCTATCGGATGAAAACACCGAGATGGTAGTTCTTGCCGATGTGGACACTGAAGTACTGCGCCGTACCCGTCACTCCGGAACCGTAATGCCGCTCAAGGACCGTCGCAAGGACCTGTACAGCGTGCAGTTCCGCGACCTGCCCGAGCACAGCAAGATTATGCCGGACGATCCGCCGTTCGATCCCGAAGGGGACGAGGATTTCGAATGAACCGCGCTGTTCAAACCTGCACCTGCAACATCCAAAATAGGAAGAACCGACTGATCACCAAGCAATTGCCCGATAGCAAACCAACCGACAAACCATTGTCACATTCACGCTTTGGTACGACAACCGGATCGCTGAAAATCAGATCCGCCAGGAAAACGGACATCCCGCACCTTGTCGCACTCATCATGGATGCTTTCGCAGAATACAACCTGGTGATTGATCCGGCCATTGAAGTTCCCGACTTCCTCTCATTTGAGAAATCTTACGATTTCCGGAAAAGGCATCTGGTCACTGCGCTCTGGAACGACAAAATTACCGGATGCGGAGCCGTAACGATCGACGGCAAGGTCGCATGGCTTTCACGCATCTATGTGCATACCGGATTCCGCAAAAAGGGTATCGGTACCGGAATCATGCAGTGGCTGACGGAAATGGCTTTGGAATCCGGGATCGAAACCATCGAACTCTGGTCAGACACCCGCTTCACCGATGCCCATCGACTCTATCAGCGCTTCAGATTTGCGCAAAGCGGACGCGAACGCGTACTGCCGGACGACCCCAACAACACTGTCGAATACCATTTTTATCGAAATCTTTAAGCGCCGGCTGTTGTTTACGGAACCTGGCTATGGTTTACTGAAAATTCGTGAATCGTATCCACCCGGAATACTCCGGTCGGCTGAAAATAATCAATAACATTCCTTTACTTACATGATTACCATCATTGGCGCGGGACCGATCGGGCTCGCCTGCGGCATTGCGTTGAAACAGCGCGACATCCCGTTTCGCATCATCGACAAGGGGTGTCTGGTCAACTCCATTTTCCACTATCCGACCAATATGACTTTTTTCTCGACGTCCGACCGGCTGGAAATCGGAGGGGTGCCATTCATTTCGCACGGAATCAAGCCTACACGGCGGGAGGCCCTCGAATATTATCGGCGCGTGGCCGAAAGCTATGAACTTCCGTTGCAGCTGTACGAGGAGGTGCGCGACGTGCGCGGGGAAGAGGGGAAATTTGTTATATCCACAGACAAGGGCACCTATGAAAGCAGCAAGGTGGTTCTGTCCAGCGGCTTTTACGGACATCCCCACCGCATGGACGTGCCCGGTGAAGACCTGCCCAAGGTAAAGCACTACTACGATGAACCGCATCCCTATGCTTTCATGAAAGTGCTGGTGGTGGGTGCCGGCAATTCGGCCGTGGATGTGGCGCTGGAATCGTACCGGTGCGGATCGAAGGTGAGCATGGTCATTCGCGAGCCGCGTATTGGGGACAACGTGAAATACTGGGTGAAACCGGATATTGAAAACCGAATCCGCGAAGGATCGATCCGGGCATGGTTCAAGTCGGAGTTGGTGGAGATCCGGGAGAAGGAGGTGGTCATCCGTACGCCCGATGGTATCCGGACAATTGAAAACGATTTTGTAATGGCCATGACAGGATACGAGCCCGATTTCGGGTTGCTCGAGCGGGTTGGAATCACTCTGGGAGGTAAAGAAAAAATCCCTTCGTGCAATGAAAATACCCACGAGTCCAATGTGAGGGGGATCTATCTGGCGGGTGTTGTTTGCGGTGGATTGAACACAAGCAAGTGGTTCATTGAAAACGCCCGGATGCACGCCGAACAAATCGCGGATGATATCGTCAGGAAAATGGGAAGAGCTTGATCACGATCACAGGAAGATGGGAAGAGCTTGGATCACAGAAAAAAAAGGGGTAAGCGATCTGCATCGCACCGCTACAACCTCCTGCCGCTGCTACCTTCCGGTCCTGACGGAGTTGAGAGGGAGCTGGTCGTGCAGGACTTACCCCAAATAATTTAACGAAAAAGGCCCATCGATTATTCCGTATGAGCCTGTTTCCTCAATGTGGAGCTACGGGGAGTCGAACCCCGGACCTCTTGCATGCCATGCAAGCGCTCTAGCCAGCTGAGCTATAGCCCCGAAACAATTAATCAAAAGAACATTTTTTCAAGATGACAAATATACGGATTCCACCGGGCCGGTGCAATAAAACAGCTTAAAATTAAAAAAAATCGGTCAATTTTAAAGCCGGGTGCGTACATCTCCAATGAAAATTGCTATATTTACTTTTAGCATAATTTTCAATTTCTTTTTTGTTGTACAGCGAATGTGTGACAACCCGCGAACGGTTTTCACTCACGTTTTCATTTAACCGTAATACTTACCGGAGAATTTCTGTGAAAACTCAATCTATTGCCCTTTTTACCCTTCTATTAACCTTTGGTGTTGCTTCACTGCTCAGCGGATGCCGGACTACTGAAGAAATTGTTGATCCCACACTGGACTCCGACGGTGACGGTGTCCCCGATCAGGTTGAGATGGAAATCGGAACAGACCCGTTCAATCCCGATACCGATGGCGATGGCCTCACCGACGGACAGGAACTCAACGAGTTTAACACCGATCCGCTTGTGGCCGACACAGATGGCGACGGCCTATCCGATGGTGACGAGGTGCTGGTTTACGGCACCGATCCCCTCAACCCCGACACCGACGGTGACGGCCTTTCTGACGGTGACGAAGTACTGATTTACCGAACGGATCCCCTGGATGCCGACAGTGACGATGATGGTCTCAGCGATTATGACGAAATTTATGTCTACGGCACCGACCCCAACAATCCCGATACCGATGGCGACGGCTTTACGGACGGTCAGGAAATAGAGATGGGAACCGACCCGCTTGATCCTACCGATCCTGCATACATTGAAGAACTGCGAACCATCAATTTCGACTTTGACCGATCAAATATCGATACCCGGGCTGCCCGCCGGCTCAGTGAAAACGTCGAGAAACTCAGACAAGCGCCAAATTACCGGATCCGGGTGGATGCATATACCGACCATGTTGGCGGTGACCAGTATAACCTGCGTTTGAGCCAGCGCCGGGCCAATTCTGTTGTGGCGTTCTATAAGGAGAATGGAATTTCCGAGGATCGAATTGAATCGCGCGGACTTGGCAAAGTACCTGTATCTCAATGTGGTCCACAGGGCGATCCCGACGGACGTGGTTGCCGGGCTGACCGACGTGCCGAATCGGTTCCGTTGCACCCCTTTCCGCAGCGCCCGGAGCTCCGGCGATAGCACCAACTCCCTTTAAAAAGGAGGAACCATTTTAAAATTAGCATCGGTCGCAGCCGGGTGTTCCCGTGCCAGGCCGGTGCTTTTTTTTGGCACTCGTATATCTCAGGCGCTTGTATTTCAGCGCACCACCACAACCTTGCCTGTCCCGCGCTGATCATTCTGACTGTCTGCCGCCACCACGATATACACTCCGGTGGCCACACGGTCGCCATTGAAGTCGCGCACATCCCACTCCACCCGACCGCCGCGGGTATCGAGCCGGCGAACCAGTCTACCGTCCACCGTCAGGATGCGTATGGTTGTCTGTGACGAAAGTCCGTCAATCACTATGCGCTCCCGGTTCTCCTTCCGGTAGGAAAACGGATTGGGATAGATGAAAAGGTCATCCATTTCCGCCACACTGCCCCGCACCACATCTACGTAACTCACCAGTCCAAGATCGGTGGCAATGAACACCTGTCCGCTGACATCATCATAGGCCACAGAGGTGACATTATTGGAAATGAGCGGGCTATTATCGGTGGTGAAATTCCTGATTGCGCGATGTCGCCCTCCCTCCTCATCAATCAGCCAGACACCTTCACCGCTGGTCCCGATCCACTTCTGATTTGCTGAATTGACAGCGATGCTCGTCACATTCGATGTCCGCAACAGAAATGGCGAATCGGCAGTCTCGTCGGCATTGATCAGAAAACTGGCCTGGCGGTCCGCGGTCGTGCCGTCAATAACACGCTGCGGAAATGGGAAACGGGCCAGGCCACGCTCTGTGCCGATCCAGATTTCACCCCTGCGGTCCTGCACAACGGCATTAACCATTGGATGCGGTAGATTGCCCCGGCCGGATTCATCCCGCAGAATCACTCCATCCCCGACATTATCACCATTGATGCGTTTCACCACAAGTCCGCGCCCCTCGTTGCGGTCATTCTGGACCGGCAGCCAGAGCTGGTCGTGTGAATCGACAAAGACCGATTCATAAAATTCGTTTGACCCTACCCCCTGAAACAGTGGAAATACGGTCCACTCCTCGGATTGGGGCACAAACCGGTAGAGCGGGTTAATTGTGTTCAGACGGCTGACCGCCCAAAGATTGTCATGCCGGTCGGAGGCCAGGCCACTTACGACAATAAACGGCGAACCGGGCGTGAACCCGTCCAGAATCGAGTTGCTCGCATCCCAGACGGTTATTTCATCGGTCTCAACATGATGCTGGACAATCCCGCTTCCCCAGGAGCCAAAGAAAAAATACTCTGAACTGGATGCGGATCGGTACGTGCTATGGTAATTACGCTGTTGCAGCAAAGGATGGGTGAGATTGTTGTAATTTTCCCACTGATTGTCACGAAACAGGTAATAACCCGACTGGGTGGTACCGCGGCCGGCACGTCCCCGCAGGTTGTTCGATCCCGATGCCAGGATTCCGTCGCGGACGGTCAGGTCCGCAAAGGTGTTCATATACGGTCCGATCGGCAGATACTGATGTTCCTTCATGCCGCTCTGGAGACTGAATACATAAATCCCCTGATTGGTGGTGCCTGCGAGCAGCAGACCGCTTTGATCATCAACACGTACGGTATTAACAGGAAGGCCGGTTTCCATGGAAGGAAGTGCACCTTCCTCCATCTCGGGCCAAAGCATGATTTCATCACTGTTCCACACCACAAGGTGTTCGCCACTTTGTGAAACATTCATTTCCTCGATATTCATCCCGGGAAAAAGTCCGGTCGGTTGCCACGTCGTTCCGTCGAAACTGTAAATCGAGTTGCCCATAAGTGCATGGGGGGTGTCCTGAAAAAGTACAATAGCCGATACATTACTTCCCAAACCTTCTGCCTGCCCATAAGTCCTCCAGCTGTCGGGCACCACCAGATCGCCGCCGGCAACATCAGAAACTGCGACTCCATCGACTGTCGCTGCAAAAATCTGTCCATTGTGAACCATAACACTGTTGACCCGCGACCCGCTCGGGAATTCACCCAGGTTCGAGTAGGTATCAATCGTCACTTCGCGATCCGGCTCAAACAGAACCAGTCCAAAATCCGTGGCGATAAGCAGGTTCTCATCCATCAACACAAACTGGTTAATGCCGCGCGGACTGAAGCGTGTAGCCCGCTCGATATCACTGAATTGCCGGAACAATTCGGTTCCCGGATTGTACGCTTCGAACATGCCATCGCTGTAACCCAGCCAGAGGAGATCGTTTTGCGGATCGTATTCCAGGGTTTGAGGGTTAATACGGTACATGCCTTCGGTCGGAGTGAGGCTGGTTGCAATTTCCCCGCCTTCGACGGTAAAAATTCCACCCTCGGTGGATGCCCAGATGCGTCCAGCCGGATCATTGAGCATTTCGAGCACGGTCGACTGCGAGGTGTGGGACTGCCAGGTTCCAATAGGCTGCGCGTGCGCTACCTGTGGCATGAACGAATACAGCGGGATAATGGCGTGAAGAATTGTGAGCAGCAAACCCAATGAAATGTGGCGAAAGACGTTCATGTATGACGATATTAGAGATGTCGTGACCAGGAAGGTAAAAGTTCGGTTATTGGATTGTTACCGGCAATAGCAGGTCACAAATAAGAAGCAACGGACAAAAGTTGGTTTTTGGGTTTTGAAATAAAATCAACGTGGTTAAAATAACGTCTTCAGAATAATTATCATTGTTGATATGGGAAATTCATCGGATTCCAGAAGATGGAAGGGCGATTACCGAACCCGGGTTCACGGGCAGGCATTTGAGGATGTATCCGGTTCCCACATCCGGTCGGCATCCCGAGCTGCAGCCGGGCCTTCAGTCAAGTCCTCCGTCGGATTCCATAATCGACGGGTACTCTACGTGCTTGCCGGACTGCTGCTGCTTTTTCTTTTCTGGCTGATGCGTCCCGGCGACCCGCCCCCGGCTGTTACCACGCCCGCGGTCATTCCCGAGCTTGCTTTTACGGTCGGCCAGGCCGGTGAGGCCATCCGTCGGGCAGAGCACGAAGCCGGTCCGCTGCGACCGGACAACCATGCACGCATCATTTGGAATCCGGAGTATCGAAATCGCAAGGCGCCCTGCAGCATGGTGTACCTGCACGGATTCTCGGCCAGTTTCGGTGAAGGCGCACCGGTTCACGCACGCGTGGCGCGTGAACTGGGCTGCCATCTCCATGTCAGCCGGCTGCATGCGCACGGACTCCGAACCGATGAACCGTTGGCAAATTTCCGGTCCGACTCACTCCTGACCAGCGCCGGTCATGCCCTGGCTGTCGGCAACCTGATTGGAGACAAAGTGGTTCTGATGGGCAACTCCATGGGCGGGACACTGGCAATACATCTGGCGGCAACGTATCCGGAGCAGGTGGATGTGCTTGTCCTTCTTTCGCCGCTTATCGAATTTGCAACTCCATTTCTCCGTATGCTGAGTGCACCATGGGCACAGCGACTTGTGGGGCTTGTCATGGGTGAACCTTTCATCAGCAGGGATCCGGAGAATGATGACCATGCCCGGTACTGGTACGGCCGTTACCGGATCGAGTCGCTTAGAGTGCTCAACGCCATCAGACAGGAGCTGCTGAGCGATCACGTCTATCCGCAAATCCGTCAACCTGTTTTTACCGGATATTATTACGAGGACGAAAGCAATCAGGACCGTGTGGTATCTGTTTCCGCAATCAAGGCGATAAAAACAAAGTTGGGCACACCACCCGACCGACGCCTGTTCCAGGCTTTTCCGGATGCGGATGCCCATGTCATCAGCTCGGCATACCGTTCGACGGAACATACGCAGGTCAGTGATGCATTGATCGATTTTCTGCAAGAGCAGCTTTCAGATAATTAGATCCTATTTATCTGCTCAGTCTACGCATCACCACCCGAGTTTTCTCTGGCGAGAACCGACATCAGAAGCGCACCACCGGCCAGGGAGGCATCCTTCAGCAGATTTGGTGCAGCATTCATATCATTGATCGTTGCGGGCAGGTGGATGGTCAGCACAAATATGATGAGCATCAATGCCAGCAGCTGCATGGCCAGAACAACCTTCTGGTTGATAAAAACACTTACGGCGGCAGCGATCAGTGCAATGCCGGTCAGGTAGACCCAGAAAACACCACCCGGGATGAAGTCCGGCACCATGCCTGCCATACCTTGGGCGTCCATGAAGTGAAAGATGCCAAAAATCAGAAAGGGCACTGAAAAAAGATATTTCCCAATGTTCAACGTCAAATTCTTATCCATAATAACCTCCGATTATTTGTAGATAAATAAGGCTGGGCACGTTCTGTTCTAAAGCCAGCCACCTGGACCTGCAGTTTAGAGGTCCAGATGTTTCATTCAATACATCTATTTTAGTGAATGCCTGTAATCCACAAATCGTTCAGTAAAATACGAGAGCTGTGTTGGCCACATACGTATAATCCCGGCAAAAACCGCGTTAACGTAAGTCAAAGCTTTTTTTTCTGATGCTGTACCGTTAAATTTGCATTCGGCCAATGACCCTATAGTTCAACCGGATAGAACAATAGCCTCCTAAGCTTTAGATCCAGGTTCGAGTCCTGGTGGGGTCACCTGGTTTCGCAGTTTAAGCCATTTTCTTTCAAACCATTTATTTAATTGGGGGCCAGAAAACATGCTCTAAGAAGTGGAGAAAGAGCATCACCTG
>SLLP01000115.1 GCA_007133995.1 Balneolales bacterium | reverse complement strand
TTTTTGCCCGTATCCAAAGTGAAACGGTGAGGCGAAGTGATGTGAAACATTCGCCACGCAAAGTATCGCGTGTGCTGGTTGCCGGCGCAGGTGAAGCAGGCACCATGCTTGCCCGTGAAGTGCGCCGCCATCCTGAATCGTATATGGAAATCGCAGGGTTCCTGGATGACAATCCCACCAAGCAAAAAGAATGGTATCTGGGTTACGCCATACTGGGGCACCTGGATGATCTTCCCGAAGTGGCCCGCAAACATGACGTCGACAAAGTGATCATCGCCATGCCCACGGTTCCGGGTGAAGTAATCCGGAAAGTGGTGACATTGGCACATGAAGCAGGGATCGAATCACAAATCATGCCCGGCCTCTATGAACTGCTCAGCGGCAACTTCAATATTGCAAAACTTCGCCGGGTGGATGTGGCCGATCTGCTGCGCCGCGATCTGGTGGAGCTGGATGTGGCTCCCATATCCGACTACCTTTATGAACGTACTGTATTGGTAACCGGAGCCGGCGGATCCATAGGCAGCGAGATTGTGCGCCAGATCATGCGCTTTAATCCGCGTCATGTGCTGCTGCTCGGACGCGGTGAAAACAGCATATTCAAGGTGGAACGTGAATTCCGTACCGATTATCCGCAGGTCACTTTTACAGCACTGATTACCGATGTGAGAGACCGCGGATCCCTGGAGCATGTGTTCCGAAAATTCCGCCCACAGGTGGTTTTCCATGCCGCCGCACACAAGCACGTGCCGCTTATGGAGGCCAACCCTGACCAGGCCATCCTCAATAACATCGGTGGCACCCGTAACCTCTCTGAACTCGCCCTGGAATACGAAGTAGAGCGTTTTGTCAACATATCATCCGATAAATCGGTGAATCCCACCTCCGTCATGGGATGCACCAAGCGGGTGGCCGAATACGTCGTTCACCGCGCATCACGGCGCGCCAAAAAAGGGCAATCCTTTGTATCAGTGCGATTCGGAAATGTACTTGGCAGCCGGGGCAGCGTCGTTCCGCTGTTCAAGCGACAAATTGAAAACGGCGGACCGGTTACCGTTACCCATCCGGAGATGACACGCTACTTCATGACCATCCCCGAAGCATCACAACTGGTACTGCAGGCCGGCGGACTCAATTGCAACGGCTCTGTTTACGTGCTGGATATGGGTCAACCGGTCAAAATCGTTGATCTGGCCCGCGATCTGATCCGTCTGTGTGGTTTAACACCTGACCGTGATATTGAAATCACCTACACCGGCATGCGACCGGGCGAAAAACTGTACGAAGAGCTGCTTACCGATGAAGAGGGAACTTCCGCCACACATCACGAAAAAATCTTCTCGGCAAAAATAAACGGTCCGTCAACAGAGAAGTTCGAGTTTATGCTGAAAGATCTGTTTGCCTCTGCAACCCAGCAAGACGGAGAAGAGGTCCGAATGCACCTCAAACGGATTGTTCCTACCTATACCTTCGGTACCCGGGGAAAAATATCAGAGGGAGTGGAAGTCACGTCCGATCCTTCTGAACCGGAGGAGAGTCCACTGCGGCACAAAGTGACACACCGCACGGGAAAAAAGGCTGAAAGGTCCGGTGGAATCCTTGTTCCCCGGGCCGTTACAGAAGCGGGACAAAGCCCTTTGGGAATCAGCAATAACTGATATTGCAGCAGGAGATATTATCCAGTCCCTGCAGCAATTACCCATACAGGCACTTATCTGAAGCATATTCAGGCATAAAGACGCCTGTCAGTTCGACCGGAAATAAGAATGATCGCAACCCCAATATACCATGAAGCAAGAAACGCACACTGTGGCAACCCTGGATTCATTGTTGGAAAAAATTGAAACCCGCACATTTACCGTGGGCATCGTTGGCCTGGGCTACGTCGGTCTGCCCCTGATGTGGACCTTCCACGAAAAGCAGATGCCGGTACTCGGCTTCGATATCGACAGTAATAAGGTCGATGCCATCAAGGCGGGTCGTTCCTACATTAAACACCTCGGCGAAACGATGATGCAGAAGCTTGCCGCCTCGGAGCTGTGCGACGCCACCACCGATTTCAGCCGTATCCCGGAGGCCGATGCCATCCTGCTCTGCGTGCCCACCCCGCTTGACGAGCACCGCGAACCCGATATGACCTATATCGAAGGCACGGTGCGCAGCATTGCCCCGTATCTGCGCCGCGACCAGATAGTGATCCTGGAATCGACCACCTATCCCGGCACCACCGAAGAGCTCATCATCCCGCTGCTCGAGCAGATTTCCGGCCTGAGCGCCGACTCCGACTTCTACGTGGCCTACAGCCCCGAGCGCGAGGATCCCGGCAACGCCAACTTCAACACGGCAAAAATCCCGAAAGTTGTGGGTGGACACGGCCAGGATGCACTCACCCTCGCCTGCTCTATGTACAACACGGCCATAGTGCAGACCGTACCCGTGAGCGACACGCCGACCGCCGAAGCGGTTAAACTCACCGAGAACATCTTCCGATCGGTCAATATAGCTTTGGTCAACGAGCTAAAGGTAGTCTACCACGCCATGGGCATCGATGTGCATGAAGTGCTGGATGCGGCCGCCACCAAACCGTTCGGCTTCATGAAATTCACGCCGGGTCCCGGTCTGGGCGGACACTGCATCCCCATCGATCCGTTCTATCTGACCTGGAAAGCGCGCCAGTACGAACAGAATACCCGGTTTATAGAACTTGCCGGCGAAGTCAACACCGACATGCCCCGCTATGTGCTGCGCCGCACCATCGAGGCACTCAACGCGCACAAGAAGTCGGTTAACGGCAGCCGCATCCTCCTGATCGGTCTGGCCTACAAGCCAGATGTAGATGACGACCGTGAGTCGCCCACCTATAAACTGATGGATTTGTATACGGAAATGGGCGCCGAGGTGAGCTATTATGATCCTTTCGTTTCGGTGATCAAACCGAGCCGGGAGCACGGCCATTGGGCCGGCACTGCTTCCGTTGCCTGGAACCGTGAGACCATATCCGGATTTGACGCGGTGGTCATATCCACCAATCACTCCGAGGTTGACTACGACCAGCTGGCGGAATGGACACAGTGCGTTATCGACACGCGAAACGCGATGAATGGCCGTAAAGGTGTTCGCGAGGGACAGGTGTGGAAGTCATGAACACCGTTCTCAGGTCTATATTTCATTACCGCTGGAATGTTCAGCTTTCCACCGGCACTTATATGGGCGTGATCGGTGGAGGTGCAACACCTTTTTTTCGGTTCACTCGGTAGCAGTTCCCGCTTCTATAACCCCACCTTTAAATTTGATCTGGAGTACATGCCCTCAATTTTTCTCGGACTCAAGGCGGGCTATGTCTACTCGGTTCTCGAGAACAGGGACGGACACTCATCCTACAAAAACGACTACCAGATGTTCAGCCTCGGTGTGAACTTCTACCTGCTGAAGCTCATTGATGTTCCTTATCCACTGGACCGTATCAACCCCTATGTGACCATGAGGGCCGGCTACAGCAAAAGCAGCCTCTCGGCACTAAGGGATCGCGGTGACCGCAGTGGATTTCACGGTCATTATGGCCTGGGGTGGGATCCCGGTTCCGCATCTACGACCGTGTCGACGCCACCGCCGCCTGCCACTATACCTTCTACAACCCCGCTATTCGTCTCGATGGACAGAATCGCTCCGGTTTGTACGAGACTCAGCGCCTGGCCGGGTTTACCCTCGGTTTGTCCATAAAAATCGGCAGCACAAGCCGCCCAGGTGCCCGCTGGTTCACCAGGCCACGACACTCCGCAGCCACCAACATCATTTATATCTGATTTATATAAACAGCCAGCCCGGGTTGCTTCATATTTTGGCATATCCCTGAGACCCTTCTCAGGTGACACACAACAACTCATTCGCATGAATGTTGTTATTGTTTTATTGTGGCATTATATTCCTAAACAACAATCAGGTTCTCACTAATCAGATTATCACTCTAATCAATCTTAAATGTGCTGAGGCTTTTTTTGTAAATGAATTATTGCATTTGATTATGTTCTGTATATTACTCGTTTGAATCCCGGGTTTTCCATAAACAGAACCGTAATCAGACTAATGAATCTTCTAAAAATCTAT
>SLLP01000087.1 GCA_007133995.1 Balneolales bacterium | reverse complement strand
GTATAATCCGCGCTGGATGCTGGTCGATGTGCAATTCACAGCCCGGTTCGATCCGCCCGTCACCCGTGAGCGGATTCGGGAGACACCCGGTCTGGAGGATATGATGCTTCTCAAAAAAGGCAGCAGGCTCTCCATTCAGCCGGTTGCAGAGCAGGAGTGGAAGATCATTCACGAACTGGCAGGAGTGGAACCTAAATGAACAAGGCTGTAAAAGGCGACAAACTGACCATTCGCACCCGAGGCATCTTGCCAATTCAGCACCTCAAGACGCTGCGGGATTATGCCATAATGCGGTCACCGGAGGCATACCCTGTTTTGGATGACCAATTTCAGCCCAATTCTGTTGATCTTCGATTGGGAACAACGGCCTATCGTGTCCGATGCAGCTTCCTGCCGGAGAATGAAACCGTCGAAAGCAAGCTCAAGCGTCTGTCGCAGCACACCATCGACATCCGGAAGGGTGCGGTACTGGAGCAGAACTGCACCTATCTGATTCCACTCCTGGAGGAGCTTTATCTGCCGATGACAGGACGCATGATTCCATCGCAGACGATGGCACCGTTAGCCCTGGTCACCGAAGAGCCACTCTCCGCCAAGGCAAATCCAAAAAGCAGTACCGGACGTCTGGATATTTTTACGCGTCTGATCACCGACTATTCGCATCGGTTTGAGGAGATCACACCCGGTTATCAGGGAAAACTGTACCTCGAGGTTGTGCCCAAATCATTTCCTGTGCGCGTGAAAACGGGGCAGCGTCTGAACCAGTTGCGCATTCGTCACGGAAACTCCCTTCTTTCGGACCAGGATATCCTGCACACACATCTCAAGGATCCCATTTTGTTTGATGAAGGGGGACAGCCGCTGCCGCTTGAGCAGCTCAATGTCAACGATGGTCTGTTCATGCGAGTGGGTCTGCACGGCGAAGAGAGCGATATTATTGGATACAAGGCAAAAAAACACCGCGACCTGATCGACCTGGGACATACCGGACACTACAGTGTGCTCGAGTTCTGGGATCCGATCTATGCCCGCAAGGACGACTACATGATTCTTGAGCCCGAAGCGTTCTACATCTTCGCCTCAAGGGAACGGTGCCGTATACCTCATCATCTGGCCGCCGAAATGGTACCCTACGACACTGGCTCGGGGGAACTGCGCACCCATTATGCCGGTTTTTTTGACAGTGGCTTCGGTGGTGATGTCAGAGATGGCGGAGCTAGGGCTGTCCTGGAGGTCCGTTCGCATGATGTCCCTTTCCTGGTCGAGGATGGGCAGACGTTTTTCCGGATGATCTTTGAACCGAATACAGCCACACCTGATTTCATATACGGCAAGGATTTGAAGAGCAACTACCAGGGGCAGTCTCTGAAGCTTGGAAAGCACTTCAGGGAACCCTGATCATACCAAAGCCCTGATATTATTATGAATCAGCAATTTCTGTTTTATGTACCACCGCGTCAAATTGCCGAAAATCAGATTCAGTTCCCGGAGGTAGAGGCTAATCACATTGTCAAGGTGATTAGAAAGCGACCCGGTGATGTCATTCAGGTCACGGATGGAGTCGGTAATATCATGGATGTCAGGTTATCGACAGTTGACAAAATGCGGGTCAGCGGCGATGTGATCGCCAACTATATAACACCAGCCGAGCCGGATCGTATTTTAGCAATCGGTGTGATTCGCCAGAGAGAACGGCTTGAATTTGCCGTAGAAAAAGCGGTGGAATTGGGTGTTACCAGAATAGTCTTCGTCCATTCGGAACATGCGGGTAACATGGATATCAAGGCAAAACGCATCGATAAGATCATGATTTCTGCCATTAAGCAAAGCCGCAGGTCCTGGTTGCCGGCATGGGAGGAGCGTAAGAGCTTCTATGAAGTATTGGCAGACTTCAAGGAAGGCCGAAAAGTGATTATGGCGCATCCGAATGAAAAGGGAACATACGAATGGAAACCTGATGATTCCCCGTTGCTTCTGCTGGTTGGTCCTGAAGGGGGATTTTCCGAAAAGGAAGTTGATCACGCCATCGTTTCCGGAGCCCAAATTGTAAATCTTGGACAGAAGCGTCTTCGGACCGAGACAGCTGCCTGCGCACTGCTGGTACTCGCAAATTTGCAATAAACCATTACCTCGCCAGAGATCCTCACTGACAGTTATTCTTACAAATTTACCTTTCCGGAAACATCAATGACTGACTGGTAAATCAATAATTGGAAAAACTGCCGTTCAGCACTTCCTGCCGCATTGCTTTCAGACTTTTGACTTCCGGCCATAGTGTGAGTGCAATCTGTACCATGGGATCAACTTCGTCATTGATGACAGGGTAGTAGTACTCGTTTCCCCAAACCTGTCTGGCAAGATCCGCCTTGATGAACCCTAAGGGGCTGGTAAGTTGTTCTTCGAGCTGCGTCTCGGTCATATAGAGTTTATTGTCATCAAAATGGACGTATGACACGGTATCGGAGATCACGAGTCCCTGGTCCTTAAGTCGGTCCAGGAATGCCTGTCTATCATTATCAGACCAGGTAAACTCGCTTCTGAACTCATTGAACCGATCCTCCCAATTCTCACGAAACTCAGTTCCTCTGCGGTCGATGAAATCGCGAACAAAACCGGAACCCACATTATTGCGACGCATGAGCACGAACAGTTCATTTACTGGTTCGCTTTCCACAATATGGTCCGGCACCACACCGCCACCTCCGTAGACTTCACGACCGGCGCTTGTTTTATATCGTAAAGAATCGGGTACATTATCAATAAACTGGCTCACATCACCGCTTGCTGAATCCCGACTATAGATCTCATAGGCATATTTTTCACGGCCATCCCTGAAGGGCTTTTGAATTTCCCGGCCACTTGGTGTCAGATAACGGGAGATGGTAATGCGAATATTGCTGTTGTCCGGCAGTTCGTATTGCTGCTGAACGAGCCCCTTTCCGAAAGTTCGTCTGCCGACGACAAGACCGCGGTCATGGTCCTGAATTGCACCGCTAACAATTTCACTGCCCGATGCAGAACCCTCGTTCACAAGGACAATCAATGGAATATCACGATAGGGTCCATTATATCGTGCCCGATACTCCGATGTAAACCGGGCATGCCGGCTCTGAGTAGCGACGAGCGATGTTCCCCTCGGAAAAAAGTCGTTGGTCATTCTTACGGCTTGCTCAAGATATCCACCTGGATTATCCCTGAGGTCCAAAACCAGTCGTTCCATGTTCTGTGTGCGAAGCTCCCGCATGGCCTGGGTGAACTCTTCATGTGTTGTGGCTGCGAAGCGATTCACACGTATGTACCCGGTGACGTCATCAAGCATATACGAACTGTCCACTGTGTAGAGCGGTATCTCATCACGCGTAATTTCAAAATCAAGCATCTGATTGTTGCCCGGGCGGAGGATTCCTACCGTCACTTTGGTACCCTTGGGACCGCGAAGGCTGCGGACCACGTCCTGCTCACTATAACCGACCGAAGACTCACCATCTATCTCTACAATCCTGTCACCAGATTGGATGCCAAGCTGATCGCTGGGTCCATTGGAAATCGCCGATATTACGGTAATGGTATCATCAAGGACCTGGAACTGGATTCCGATACCCTCGAATTTACCGGTGAACTCATCCTGAATCCGTTCACTGGTTTCCGGTTTGATGTAAACGGAGTGCGGGTCCAAAGGACGGAACATGGCATTTAGCGCATCTTCCATTCGACTGTCCATGTCTTCCTCTTCAGACGAGTTATTCAACAGATAGAGGTAGGCTCTTTCAAATTTGCTGAACGACTCGCGCAGCGAATTGACAGTCAGATCAGTAAATGAAGTATCCAGTGGAGTATTCTCGATTATCAGCGTGGTATCACTTATTCGACTCACAAAGCCACGAAGGCTGTTTTTGTAAAGCTCATCAATGCCGATCTCATCCACATGATTCTCAATGATTTTCTGCTGAACTTCCGCATATTTTTTGAGGTTGATCTCGTGTGAATTGCTTCCGGCCATGACCCGGTCGATGCCTGAGATATAGAGAAGCGACAATACAATCACGGAAACAAGAGAAGGAGTAAGATAGCGTTTCAGGCTCATTTTGTATGATTTTTTGGATAATTCTGATTCACGTTT
>SLLP01000067.1 GCA_007133995.1 Balneolales bacterium | reverse complement strand
GCTGCCGCCTCGGTTGACATCTATGTCAACGGGGAGCTGTTTGTTCCTGAGCTTGCGTTCCGTGAAGCCACTCCGTTTGTCGATGTACCAGCCAACACCGCTCTGGACATCACCATTTATCCGGCCGGAACCGATGCTGGTGAGAACGATCCTGCCTTCAGCATGGAAGGTGTGGAGTTTGCCTTTGGCGGTACCTATACCGTGATTGCCAATGGCGTCCTTGGCGAAGGCTTTGCAGCCAACCCTGATGGCGTGGAAACTGACTTCAACCTCTTTATCGTTGAAGAACCTGCCACAGAGGCACCCTCCGGACAAGTAAGCCTCTTCATCTGGCACGGCGTGACCGATGCTCCGGCAGTGGACGTGTGGGTAGCGGACGGCTCGACGCTGGTCGAAGGAGCCGCCTACACCGGGTTCACCGATGTCATTACCGTTGATGCGGCCGAATACACCCTTTATCTGGGTGTTGAAGGATCAGCAGCGACCGGAGAAGCATTGTTCAAATTTGTTGCTGATATTTCAGGTGCCGGCGGACTGGGAGCAGCCGTATTGGCTTCAGGCTTCCTGTCACCTGAAGACAACGAGAACGGTGCAGAAATGGGACTTCTTGTAGCGCTGGCTAATGGTACCACTCTGTTCCTGGATGCTCTTGAGCCCACCAGTAGTGAACATCTGACGGATATACCGACCGAGTTCAGTCTCGAGCAGAACTATCCGAACCCGTTCAACCCAACTACCACCATCAGGTATCAGGTTCCGGAGTCAGCCAATGTTACTCTGGATGTCTTTGACGTAACGGGGCGACGTGTGACAACCCTCGTCAATGAAACACGCGAAGCGGGTGTTTACACGATTGAGTTCGATGCTGCCCGTCTCGCAAGTGGTGTCTACATCTACCGCATGCAGGCCGGCGACTTCGTCCAAACGCGCAAGTTGATGCTGGTCAAGTAGGCTCCCGGAAGTCGCACGACACAACAGTTAAACTGTGAGTCGTGCATCGGGCTTGCGCTTCGGCTCCGGCCCGATGCGCAACCGAAAGTAAAAAAGGGTGCTTCCTCACGGAGGCACCCTTTTTTTATTCTCTAAATTGAATATCACGAGCAGTGCGCATGAACCGGAATTTTCATGTAAGCAGCAGCCCGCAGATAATCAATCAGCTGAAACACTGGCGCACCCATCCCTGCCTGAATCCTACTGAAACACAATCGTCCGATTTTCAAACACCATAGTCCGGCGTTGCAGATGATACCAGATCGCCCGGGCCAGTACAATCTTTTCCAGATCCCGCCCCTTCCTCACCAGATCCTCTACTGAATGCCGGTGATTGACATGATTCACATCCTGTTCAATAATCGGCCCTTCGTCCAGATCAGCCGTTACATAATGGCTGGTAGCACCGATCACTTTTACCCCGCGTTCAAAGGCTGAATGATACGGCCGCGCACCCGGAAACGCCGGCAAAAAGGAGTGGTGGATGTTGATGATCATACCCGGATACATGGATACAAATTCATCCGACAGGATCTGCATGTAGCGTGCCAGCACCATCACGTTGATTCCATAAGACTCCAGTAACTTTTTTTGTTCGACTTCTACATCGCTCTTGTTCCCTCTTGTCACCTTGAATTCATGATAATCGATTCCATACCGGTCAGCCACCTGTTTCATGTCCGGGTGATTGCTGATGATAAGCGGGATTTCGACATGCCATTCTCCGCTGTCGTACCGGGCCAGCATGTCCTGCAGACAATGTCCGTGTTTTGAGACAAAAATCGCCATTTTTGGGCGCTCCCGTCTGAAAAAAAGCTGCCAGTTCATGTCAAATGGTTTGCCGATATGTTTCGCAAACTCATCTTCAATGTTGTCATCAGCTATCAGAAATCCGTCCAGATCCCACTCCACGCGCATGAAAAACACCTGACTCAACTTGTCAACATGCTGGTCAATCTCAAGGATGTTGCCGTTTTTATGCGCCAGAAAACGGGTGACCGCTGCCACTATCCCCTTTTTATCCGGACAATGAATCAGCATGATAGCCGAATTTCTGATTGATGTCAGATTGTTTGATTTCATTTTTTATGATGATGCTCCGGTTCCATTATCACCGCATGATAACATTTTCACAGCAAGGCTGATTGAACATGGGCAGTTACACACAACTCATTTTCACAGCACTGATTCCAATGTAATCATTTCACTACGGTTATTTCGCAGTGGTAATCATCACAAAATTGACCCTGCCTGGAGAAGCGGCCTGACTGCATATTCACATGGCTGCAAGGACTGAAAATAAAGAAAGGTGACCACATTATCGTCATCACCTTTGAAATTTACTCTGATTTACCCTGAATTGTTACCTACACCAGGCCTTCACCGGGGCAGCCTTGGTCTGGATAATTGGTACATCAGAGGTCCTTGTTTTCAGCGAATCGCCTGATCAGATTCAATCCGACCAGGCCTCAACATCGTCAAACAGTTCCACAAAAGTGAGTTCATCTCCGTTTTTCGCAACACTCACTTCGTACGTGACCGGCTCATCGGTATTGCGGGAAATCATGAGTGAGGCAAGCCGGTTGATGACCTCACGCTGGATCAGTCGCTTGAGCGGTCTGGCGCCAAATTGCGGATCGTATCCGCGGTCGGCAAGCCAGTCGCGTACCGTGTTGTCCACTTTAAGTGTAATCTGCTTTTTCTGAAGCATCCTGTCGACCCGTTGCAGCTGAATGTCCACAATAGAACGCAATTGCTCCTTGCCAAGCGGATGGAACACAATGATGTCATCAATCCGGTTCAGGAACTCAGGGCGGATGGTTTGCTTGAGCGCATCCAGCAACCGGACCTGCAGTTTTTCCTGCTCATCAGCAGAAATATTGCCGCCGGTTTCCTCGATTCTCTTTCGGATCTCGTGCGATCCGATGTTGCTGGTCATGATTACAATGGAATTTGTGAAGTCAACCGTCACACCCTTGTTGTCGGTTAGCCGGCCATCATCCAGAACCTGCAACAGCACGTTGAAAACATCCGGATGCGCCTTTTCGATTTCGTCGAGCAGCACGACCGAATAGGGCTTCCGCCGGACGGCCTCCGTCAGTTGCCCGCCTTCATCGTAACCGACATAGCCCGGAGGCGCACCAACCAGCCGGCTCACACTGTGGCGCTCCATATACTCACTCATATCGATGCGAACCATAGCTTGTTCATCATCAAACAGATAATCGGCCAGTGAACGGGCCAGCTCCGTCTTGCCTACTCCGGTCGAGCCCAGGAAGATGAACGATCCGATCGGTCGGGATACATCCTGCAGTCCGGCCCGCGACCGTCTGACTGCATGCGACACGGCTTCAATGGCCTGATCCTGCCCGATGACGCGCTTGTGAAGTTCTTCCTCCATCGAAAGAAGCTTCATACGCTCGCTTTGGAGCATTTTTCGCACCGGAATACCGGTCCAGCGGGACACAATCTCGGCAATGTGATCCGCTTCCACCTCTTCCTTGAGCATCGGCGAGTTCTTCTGCATTTCCGTCAGCTTCTCCTTGGTCGCTTCCAGCTCTTTTTCGAGGTTGTTGATGGTACCGTATCGCAGCTCCGCCACCTTCTCGTAACGGCCTTCGCGTTCGGCCTTGTCAGCCTCGTTTCTGGCCTCCTCGATGGACTTTTTCATGCTCCGGATGCTCTGGATCAGCTCCCGTTCGTTGTTCCAGCGGGTTTTAAGCTCTTTATGACTGTCGTTCAAATCGGCGAGTTCACGGCCGATTTCATCGAGTTTGGCCGTGTCTTTCTCTCTCTTGATCGCTTCCCGCTCAATTTCAAGCTGACGAATCTGCCGTTCGATATTATCCAGCTCCTCGGGCATGGAGTCGATTTCGATGCGCAGCCGGGCGGCTGCCTCATCCATCAGGTCAATGGCCTTGTCGGGCAGAAAACGGGCCGATATATACCTGTGTGAAAGCTCGGAAGCGGCAATAATTGCCCCATCGGTAATCCGCACGCCATGATGCAACTCATATTTCTCCTTGAGTCCGCGCATGATGGAAATGGTATCTTCCACCGACGGCTCCCCGACATATACGGTCTGAAGCCTGCGCTCCAGGGCCTTGTCCTTTTCGACAAATTTGCGGTAT
>SLLP01000252.1 GCA_007133995.1 Balneolales bacterium | reverse complement strand
GTCTCTTGCCACCTACGAAATTATTTGGAACAAGTGTCGATCGCTCGCTGATCGCAGAAGGCTGCATTATTGAAGCTGAATCGATTATCCATTCCATTGTTGGTATTCGATCACGAATTGGTGAGGGAACGGTTATTTCGGAGTCGATCGTAATGGGTAATGATTTCTACTCCACTCTCGAAGAACTTCAGGAGGGAAACCCTGATTTCCCAAATAGAGGAATTGGTAAGAACTGTCACATTCAACGTGCTATCATCGATAAAAATGCCAGAATTGGAAATAATGTAAAAATCACCGGCGGGCCTCACCTTGAAGATGCAAGCAATGAAAACTACACTATTGTTGACGGAATTGTAGTCGTTGAAAAAAACGGAGTGGTAAAAGATGGCACTGTAATCTGAAAAACATGATACAATGTAGAAATTTTACCTGCTTCACATGGCTGGCACTACTGCTGTTTTCAGTTTTTTCGTGCGACCGTACTGTAGAAAGTGAAAGAGTAGAAAAACTGTCACCGGGGGATACCATTAGCCTTGCAGTTATGGCGACAGCGGATGTTCACGGACATGTTCGGGCATGGGATTATTATCGTGACCGGGAAAAGCCACGTTATGCCTTGTCAAAAGTTGCTACACTCGTTGATTCGATTCGTTCTGTATACCGGTACCATCTGCTTTTAGATGCCGGTGACTGGTTGCAGGGAAATCCATTTGCGGAATATTTTGCTCTTCATGATCCCCAAGAGCGTCATTTCCCATTTCTTGAAGTAGCGGATTCAATGGAATTTGATGCGGTAGTTCTGGGCAATCATGAGTTCAATTTTGGTCTGGAATATCTGAACAGGCAGATTGAAATGACCAGAACGCCTATTATCGGTGCCAATATTTATGACCATGGGACGAACGAGCCGGCCTATCCACCTTATATAATTAAAGATTTTGCCGGAGTTATAGTTGCTGTGGTCGGTTTGACAACTCCGGGCTCAGCTGTATGGGATCGCGCCAGAGTCGAGGGAATCCTTGACTTCGGTGATGGGGTGGAGGCTGCTCAAAGGTTTGTAAATAAGGTTAATGAAGAAGAGGGAGCTGATGTGGTAATCGTATTGGCTCACTCCGGTCTGGATGGGAGCACCAGTTATCAAGTGGAAACAATTGGAGAGGAAAATTTTGGCAGAGCTGTGGGTGAAACGGTGCCTGGAGTTGATTTGCTTGTACTTGGCCACACACACCGTGCCATTGACGACGTTGTGCTTACCGGGGCTGAAGGGCAACCTGTCGGAGTAATCCAGCCAGGACGCTGGGCATCTCATCTCGGAGTTGCCGGCCTCAGGTTAACACGTAATCATGACGGTGAAGTGATCGTTGCCGATGTCGAAACCAAAAACCACCCCGTTTCAGGTGTACCCGAACACCCTGAAATCGTAGATATAACAAAAGAAACGCATCAGGACGTAGTAGATTTTGTTACGGAACCAGTAGCTTATACCGACGATGTATGGTCAGCCGGCAGGTCGCGCAGAGTTGACACTCCCGTCATCGATCTCATACAGACCGTCCAGAAAGAAGTGACAGGTGCCCAGCTTTCGGCTGCTGCCGCATTCAATACCTCTGTGGAATTCGGACCCGGACCTGTGACCAGAGGCGATATCGCCTTGCTTTATCCCTATTTCAACACGCTCTATAAGCTGGAAATCAGTGGCGCTCAAATTCGGGAATTCCTCGAACATACTTCACGGTATTACATGACCGGTACCGATGATCAGGGCAGACCTGTTGTTAACAGGGAATGGCCGGGCTTCAACTTTGACATGTTGGCAGGCGTCGAGTATGTTCTTGATTTGAGGAATGAACCCGGCCAGCGGGTCACTCAGCTCTCATATGCGGGAGAACCTGTCGAGTATGATGATATCTTTACCATCGCCATAAACTCATACAGGGCCGAGGGAGGAGGCGGATTTGACATGCTGGAAGATGCCCGCGTTCTCGAGAGGGTGGACCGTTCTGTCGGTGATATGATTCTCGAATATCTCAGGAGCAGAGAGGAAATTCAGCATGAAGATGTATTCGAAGAAAACTGGCATCTGGTATACTGAGTGAGCCAATGAATATTTTATTGGTAGAACCTTTTCTTGGGGGATCACACAGGGCATTCATCGACGGTTTGAGTATTCATTCCAGACACAGAATATTCAAGGCGACCATGAAAGGAAGCCACTGGAAATGGAGGATGAGTGGTGGAGCCGTTACGCTTGCTGAAAAAACCGATGAAATCAGTGAGCCGATTGATCTGGTATTTGCCAGCAGCATGACCAATCTTCCGGCATTCATTGCTCTTACAAATCCAAGGTTTGCCCGTGTGCCAATCATTCTCTACATGCATGAAAACCAGTTGACCCAGCCGGTACCACCATCGGAAGAGAGAGACATCACATATTGTTATATAAATTACCTGAGTGTACTTGCCGCGGATTTTGTATTTTTTAATTCCGATTTTCATAAAAGATCTTTTTTGGATGCGCTGCCAGGACTTTTGGCGCAATTCCCCGATTATCAGCAATCCGAGTCGATCGGAAGGATAGCAGCAAAATCAGATTTGCTCTATCCCGGACTCGACCTCAAGGTATTTGATGAAGCCGTGAATCGGCGAAGGCTCAGAAGCAAGAATGAGCGCCCGGTCATAGTCTGGAATCAACGCTGGTCATTTGACAAGGATCCGGAAAAATTTTTCCGGGTCATTGACAAGCTGGATGATGCCGAGTCCGCATTTGACCTTATCCTCGCCGGTGATCATCAACACGATCAGTCTCCTCTCTTTGAGCAGGCATGGAAGCGGTATGGAAGTCGGATTCTTCATTACGGATTCGTTGAAAACAATCAGCAGTACTCGAACTTGCTTCAAAAGGGTGACTTTGTGATTTCGACTTCCCAGCATGAATTTTTTTGCACGGCTGTGATGGAAGCGGTGTATTGCGGATGTCATCCGATGTTACCGCGCAGTCTCACCTACCCGGAACTTATCCCAAAAACACTACAGCAACCGTTGCTTCACGGACCTGTTTTCTATGAGGATGAAACCGACCTGTTTCGAAAAATGAAGAAACTTCTGGATGGTGCGCACAAAAAACTGCCGCTTCCAACACTTCAATCCATAAACAGGGATCTGGACTGGAGCCGTATTGTCACGAAATACGACGATATTTTTGATGAAATTAAAAGGGACTATCTTCGTCGTCAGGCGGAGGAGTAAACCCTGTCTTTTTTGCCCGGTTGACCTCTGAAGACTTGCTGCCAATAGTTCCGTCGGTCAGTTTTCCGGTTGAATCTCCATGGTCCGATTCCAGATAGGAGGGCTCGGAATAAGCGCGTGACAGGTTTTCGAATCGGGCATATTGTTTTATGAATTGTAAGCTAACCGTTCCGACAGGACCGTTTCTTTGTTTGCCAACAATTAGTTCGGCGATACCTTCGGTTGAATTACCCTGATCATCGGTTGTGATCTTGTAGTATTCAGGGCGATAGAGAAAGCAGACAACGTCCGCATCCTGCTCTATGGATCCGGATTCCCGAAGATCACTGAGCTGAGGTCTTTTGTCTCCGCCACGTTGCTCAACAGCCCTGCTCAGCTGGGAAAGTCCGATAACCGGTACGTTGATTTCCTTGGCCAGAGCCTTAAGCCCTCTTGATATCCCTGCAATCTCCTGTTCACGGTTCTGGCGATCATTCTGCATCCCGGTCATCAGTTGCATATAGTCGACGATAATCAACCCGATGTCATGCTCGCTTTTGAGCCTTCGGCATTTTGAGCGCAACTCCATGATGCTGATGGAAGGCGTATCGTCAATGAAAATGGGAGCGGTGTGCAAACGTCCGGCAGCCTCGAGCAACTTTTTGAATTCATTATCATCGAGTTTTCCGGTTCTGGCTTTTTGAGCGTCAACCCGTCCTTCCATGGTTAACAATCGCTGAACCAGGGCCTGATCCGACATTTCAAGGCTAAAAATAGCAACAGGGACTTTATTTTCAGGATCGGGGTGAAGTGCCGCATTTCGCGCTACGGTCAATGTGAAAGCGGTCTTTCCCATGGATGGCCGGGCGGCAATAATGATCAAATCACCTCTTTGCCACCCCGCAGTGATATTATCAACATCCAGACCGGTAGGTATGCCGGTAATTCCCTGTTTTTTCCCTCGAATCTCCTCCAGGTAGGAGATTGTATGTTTCAGAATATCGACAAGTGATTTGTTGCCACCTCGCGTTTTGGCATTGGTAATATCGTATATCCGTTGCTCCGCACTGTCCAGTACTTCAAAGGAATCGCTTGTGGAATCATACGCTTCCTGAATTATTTCGGAACAGCCCAGGATGAGATGTCTTTTGAGTGCTTTTTCAGCGACGATCTGACAGTGGTATTCAATATTGGCGGCAGAGCTTACAGATCGAGTCAATTCGGAGAGATAACTGCTCCCTCCGATGGTGTCAAGCAGTTCGCGATCCCGAAGCTCGTTTTCGACGGTCAGCAGATCCAGCGGATTGTCGCGTTCGTACAGTTTGCAGATAACTTCAAAGATGTGACGGTGGGCAGGCTTGTAGAAATCTTCCGCCTCAAGCATCTCTATGGCAACAGATGCCGCCTGTTCCTCAATCAGCATGCTGCCAAGAATGGCCTCCTCAATTTCGGTGGCCTGAGGGGGTATGCGTCCCTGGGATTCCAACAGTGCATTTGAATCTGTCTTTCCGGCTTTGCCTTGCGGTTTATTTACCATAATTAATTGACAATCAACATACTAATTTACTGGTTGCTGGGACATATCATCAATGACCGCTTCCCTGTTTTTATCATCAGTGTGAACTAGCGCCAGCCAAAATACTGATGAGCATTGGCGGCGCAACAGATACCCAATTGGCAGTTATAAAAGGTACCAAAAAATACAGAAGAGTGCTTCTGTCAGAAGAAAAAAATCATATCAGCCGGCTCACTTGAACAGTTCATCATATTTCTTGCGAAGCATCTGTACATCTTCCCATGTATCCCGCTTAAGAGCTGGATTACGGAGCAGTGCGGCAGGATGAAACGTTGCCATCAATTCGATGCCATCACGGAATGAATGGAAACGACCCCGAAGCTTTTTCATCGGTTCGTTTGTGCCAAGAAGCGTTTGTGCGGAGACTCTTCCCAGGCACAGGATCAGTTTCGGTTTGATAAGCTCAATTTGCCGGAAAAGATAGGGTAAGCTTCGATCACGCTCTTGCGGCAGAGGATCTCTGTTGTTGGGTGGTCTGTGTTTCAGAATATTTGCTATGTAGACGTCTTTACGCTCAAATGATATGGCCGCCAATATCTTGTTTAGAAGCTGGCCGGCATTGCCGACAAATGGTTCACCCTGTTTATCCTCCTGAAATCCCGGTGCCTCACCGATCAGCATGAGATCGGCATCAGGGTTGCCGGTTCCAAAAACCAGCCTGGTGCCGGACAGGTCAGTGCGCAGCACATCAGATATAAGGCAAATGTCCAGAAGCTCATCCAGTGTATTTGCCGACTCGGGCAGATGGGATTGACTGTCTGGTTTGGCATTGGTTCCATCCTGAGTATCAAGTTCAGGACTCGAAAAGTTTTCGGAAATATCATTGATTTTATTCGAGATATCAGGCACGTGAAACCGACCGTACAACTCCTCTTCCATTCTCAGAAATTCCTTAGCTGTACGAATTAAATTGTGATAATCCGAACTGTCAGACATGGACATTCAATTTTGTTCAATTGTGTTGATTACTTTTATTTTAGCCGGTTTCCCGTTTTTTTTGAAAAATCTCAACATCTCGCGGGATGATTTTACTGCTTCACCTGCAGGTGTGGAGTTATAATTCGTTTTAATATGTCCTTTTACCGGATCACCTGGATTTCTGTCATCGAGCCTACACATGACAACCTTATTTACAAGATTCGCATCGTATGGTATCGAGACACGGATGTAGTTATCTGACCAGCCGGGCATTCTTCCATCCGCCATTTCCTGTTCAATCAATACAGGTCTTATGTCGCCTAAGAATGATGAATCGAAATCAAAACGCTTATGTTCGGAGATGCGGCGAAGTTTGTGTGTTCTGTGTTTACGTACCTGCTTTGAGATATCGCCACCGATGTCGAGAGCAGTTGTATTGGGACGCTCTGAGTAGCTGAAAACGTGGAGGTAGCCCACAGGCAGTGCCTGTAAAAACTCCATGGTTGTTTGAAACCGTTTTTCAGTCTCTCCCGGATGCCCGGTAATCACATCAACGCCAATACAGGCGTGCGGCATGCGATTCAGAATGCGCTCGACCCGTTTTCTGTAGAGATCTGTCCGGTATCTGCGCTTCATGAGCTTCAGCATCTCATCCGAGCCGCTTTGCAGAGGAATATGAAAATGAGGTTGTACAGTATGGGAATCGGCAACAAAATCAATGATCTCATCGGTGAGCAGATTCGGTTCAATGGATGAGATACGAATACGATCAAGTCCGGGGAGTCGATCCAGTTGCCGGAGCAGATCAAAAAGCGTTTCGTCTGTCCTGTTTCCAAAATCCCCGACATTCACCCCGGTAAGAACGATTTCACGATATCCGTTTTCAATAACCTGCTGCGCATTTTCAAGAATTTGTGCAATGGATGGACTTCTGCTCTTGCCGCGGGCAAGCGGTATAGTGCAAAAACTGCATTTGTAATCGCAACCATCCTGAACTTTCAGAAAGGCACGGGTACGGTCACTGGAGGAAAAGGCGTGATGAAAATCGACAGCTTCATTTACATCCGAGCGATGAACAATCGTCTGGTCACACTTTTCAAAATTTCCCGCCAGTTTCATGATATCGAATTTTTCTTTTGCACCCACAACGAGATCAACACCTTCAATAGAAGCGATCTCGTCGGGTTCCAGCTGTGCATAGCAGCCGGTGACAACGATGTAGGCATCCGGATTCTGCCGCAATGCGCGACGAACCACCTTCCGGCAATCGCGGTTGGCATCTTGAGTGACAGAGCAGGTGTTGATGACGTATACATCCGACTTCTTCTCAAAAGGGAGAATCGGAAAACTTTGCCCTTTAAAGTGATGCTTCAGCGTGGAGGTTTCAGCGAAATTGAGCTTGCAGCCCAATGTGTAAAAAGCCACACTTTTTGTTTCAGTGGGTGTAGAGCTGTTCCTGTCCATAATGTGCAAGTTTCCTTGATCCAGATCGATGCCGTGAGTTGATATTTCAAATAAATGCTTCCTGCTTAACAGAATTTCGGGTATTGGATGCAGGCATCAGGCATCGAAATGTCATATCGAACAATTCGATTCATGCATTTTCCGGGCCTGAGGCAATGCATGCTTTCAACGACGCTGCAGTAAACGATATTCTGTCAGGAAATATAATACAGGATGATGGAAATGACGGCAAAATTCAAAATTGCCAGCGGAAGCATCCTGGTCCAGCCGAGTCGCATCAACTGATTGAATTTAAAACGGGGCAGTGTCCAACGGACCCATATGAAGACAAAGGCAAAAAATACGGTTTTGATCAGGAACACATGGATATCCAGAATGGATTTCCAAAGCGGACTCATTTCCGGCAGCCAGTAGCCTGCTAAGGGCAGATGGTACCCACCAAAGAAAAATACGGTGATGAGCATGCTGCCGACTACAACATGCATGTATTCAGCGAGAAAGAAAGTTCCGAATTTCATTGAGCTGTATTCGGTATGGAAACCTCCCACCAGTTCCTGCTCGGCTTCAACAAGATCAAAGGGAGCGCGGTTGGCTTCCGCAAAAACAGCAATAATAAAAATCACACATCCGATCGGGTTCCGGAATATATTCCACCAAATCTCCTGTGATTGAACGATTTCCAGAACACTGAGCGATCCGGCAAACAGAATGACGGAGGCAAGTGCGACTCCCATAGGCAACTCGTAACTGATCATCTGAGCTGCAGCACGCAATCCACCAAGGAGAGAATATTTGCTGTTTGATGCCCAACCGGCGAGTGTTACACCATATACGGAAAGCGACGCTGCAGCCAGCAGGAACAGCACCCCTACATTCAGATCGGTTATGTATACGAATTCACTGAATGGGATGACAGCAACCGTTATGATGGCTGTGGCGACCGGTATCATTGGAGCAAGGATGTACAGGAAGCGATTGGCCTTGGTCGGAATGATATCCTCTTTCAGGAAAAGCTTGATCACGTCAGCAAAAGGCTGAAACAGACCTAGCGGACCGACACGGTTGGGTCCATATCTGTTTTGAATGAAAGCCGAAACCCGTCGTTCTGCATATACGGCAACCGCCGCCGAGGGGAGAAGAAATAGCAGGACAACGGCCAGCATGACCAGTGTTGAAAAAAGTAGTGGATCCATTTATACCGTATTAACTTCCGAATCTTGTTCCAGGTTCAGTTGAATGCCGTTCTCTTCATCCATTTGTTCGTAAGTAACTCCACGAAAGATGTTTAATTTCCCACCAATTTCAGCAAGAATCTGGCGTGATGACTCCCATGCAAAGGTATCAGAACCGGGATTGAGTCTGGTGATGAATTCCCAGGCCGGAATGCAATCAATCCGGTTGGCATCAGTTACCCAGTTGTCAAATTTGGTACCGTAATGATCCAGCCGACCCATGGACATCTCCAGGTTAAGACGGCGGTTGGTATACAGCGTTTCCTTGGCGGGAACAGTCCTCTGGATGCGTCCGTCCACATTGATGTACGATGCAGCATGTTCAACAGCAGTGGTAATCGGAATCACAAGGTTTGCAGCAAGGGAGGTGCCGTTATGGTTGGTTCCCCAGTAAACCGTAAATGCGTCTTCAAGGTGAGAGGAGGTGAGGTCCGACCGATCGAGTATATCATCATCCAGAATGAAAACAAGTTTGGGCTTTGCGGATGTCACAATTTTCGGAAGCTTGTCTCCGGCAATTTCGCTATAGCCGAGTGCCCGGACGCCGAGGGTATTAGGAGCCTGATCATCACTCAGCAACAAGTCATCACCCGCACCGGGAACGACATGCGGCAGATAATAAAAATCAGTTACTCCCAGAGATTCGAAGTATTTTTTAAATGTATAGTTGTCTTCAACCGAGGCATGCGGGCTGCCAATGACAAGGATCTGTGAAGATTCCACCTTGTCAAGTTCTTCGCGCAGGGTCAATTCGGCATTATTCCATGTTGTGCGAACCTGTTCCTTGTTGTCGGGACGCAGCCACGGCTTAGAGATTCTGTTTTCGTTGAAAGTTCTGTATGACAGCCGGCCTGAATCAGGCATCCAATGATCGTTTACCGCTTCATTAAACCTTGGAGTAATGCGCATGACAAGGTTATCCCTGGTCCATACCCAGGTGCTGCATCCCTTGCCGTTGGAGATGTCAATTCCAGGGGTCTGATTCATCTCCCAGACTCGGGCCTTAAACCTGAAATCGGCTGAGGTGAGTGCGCCGACAGGACAGATATCCACGGTATTCAACGAGTATGGATCATCGAAGACCTGATCGTTGGCCGTCATCGGATAGTTTTTATCGCCTCTGGAGATGATGGTGAGTTGATGTGTTTTGGATATTTCATCGGTAAAGCGGACGCATCGGGTGCAGTTGATGCACCGCTCGGCGTCAAGAATCACCCTTGGTCCGAGCTGAATCGCCTTGGGCTTGTGAACCTTTTTGTGCTCAAAACGGCTTCCTTCCGGTCCGTATTTGTATGTCAGAATCTGCAGAGGACATTCGCCGGCCTGATCGCATATCGGGCAGTCCAGCGGATGATTGATGAGGATAAACTCCAGGTTGTCGGCTTGCGCCTGCTTTACCAATTCATCCGTATGATGGGTGTACACCACCATGCCGTCGGCCAGATCAAGGCTGCAGGCCGTCATCAATTTCGGAAAAAACCGGATAATCCTTTCTCCCTTCTCATCAAGCTTGAACGTTCCTCTATCTCTGTCGAAAACGGGCATTCCTGCTTTGACGATGCATTGCCTGCAATTGGCAGGGATGGAGAGTGAGGGGTGATAGCAGAAAAAGGGCAGATCCATGCCGTTATCCAGCATGAACTGCAGAACTTTGCCCGGCTGCTCGAATTCGTATCGTTTGTGATCAATAAAAATTTCAGGCATAGCTGATATTATAAAGTTTCATCAGGCGACGGCGTAAACCGTTTTCTTGCATTTTCTTTCGAATTCATCACGAAAGCGGTCTATGGAGTAACGGACAGGCCAGGCGGCGGCATCGGCCAGCGCACAGATGGTACGGCCTTCCATTCGATGGCAAATGGCAAGCAGAAGGTCAAGGTCCCGCAGTTCACCATCGCCGTTTTTGATTTTCCGAAGCGTTTTTTCGAGCCATCCGGTTCCGTCACGGCATGGTGTACACTGACCGCACGATTCATGATCATAAAAATAGGAGATTCTCCAGATCAGGTCGACCATATCGGTGTCTTCATCCAGAACGACCATGCCGGCGGTACCCATCATGGATCCGGCATCCCGCAACGAGTTGGCATCCATGCTCACTCCCTCGAGCATATCAGCACGCAGCGGAGGTGTTGATGACCCACCGGGAATTAAAGCTTTCAATTTTTTTCCTTCACGTATGCCCCCTGCAACTTCATTGATCAGGGTCATGATGTTCATTCCAGCAGGATACTCGTATACACCGGGACGTTTTAAATGTCCGGATATACCATAAAGCACAGGTCCAGGATGGGTATCCGGGCCGATTTTGAGATACCAGTCAGCGCCTTTGTCCATCACAAGCGGAACATTGGCCAGCGTCTCAATATTATTTATGGTAGTAGGCCGGCCCCATAAGCCCCGCTGTGCAGGAAAGGGAGGCTTGACCCGGGGATAGCCACGCTTGCCCTCAAGTGACTCCATCAGGGATGACTCTTCGCCACATATGTATGCGCCGGCTCCCATATGGGTATACATTTCCACGCTGAAATCGGATCCCAGAACCTTTTTGCCAAGGTAGCCTTTTTCATAAGCCTGATCGATAGCTCTCTGCAGCATCTTTACAAAGGGGCGGTACTCGCCGCGGATGTAGACGTAAATCACATCAATCTGCATGGCATAGGCGGCTATAATCGCACCCTCAATAAAAAGATGAGGATTGAATTCAAAAATCTTCCGGTCCTTGAAGGTTCCGGGCTCTGATTCGTCACCATTGCACGCCAGATAGCGCGGTTTGCCATCCGGCTCCGGCATAAATGACCATTTAAGACCGGCATTAAACCCGGCGCCACCCCGACCACGAATGTTGGCAGTCTTAACTTCATTTATAACATTTTGGGGACTCCACATTGCCCGGTCTTTCAGAATTTTTCGCAGTGCCTGATATCCGTTGTTCTTTTCATAAACGGAGATCTCGTGCAGGTCTTTGATGGCCGGCAGAAGAAGAGGCTTATATGATTTCCAGTCGTTGGGCATCGTATTATTCAGTTCCGTTTTCGTGTTGGGGCATTTTGTTGGATTCAAACCCTGGCTGTTTGCCGGACTTGAGATCATCAATCAGCTTGTCAATTTTTTCATATGTCAGGTAATTGACGTACTTGTCATTGGTTACCTGAAGCATGGGGGCGTAACCACAAGCGCCAAGACATTCAACCGACTGAATGGAAAACTCACCGTCCGGAGTGGTTTCACCTGCCATGATACCCAGTTTATCTTCCAGATAGTTAAGAATATCGTATCCCCCGCAGACCTGGCAGCTCAGGCAAGTGCATACATCAAGAACATGCTTGCCCATGGGTTTTTCGTAAAACTGAGTGTAAAATGTTACAACACCATAAACATGTGCTTCAGGCAGATCCATGGTTTCTGCCACCAGCTTCTGAACTGACGGATCGACATGTCCGAATTTATCTTGTGCGTACCAGAGCACAGGCAGCACAGCAGCCTGTTTTTCAGGATATTTCTTTGTCAGTTTTTCAATCTCAGCGAGATCCTTTTCATCAAATGTCTTTGTTCCTGACATAACTATTTGTCTGAGTCTCCCATTACCGGATCCATGCCGCCGATTATCACAACGGTATCGGCAACCATTTCTCCGTCAAGTACAGTTTCAAGTCCCTGCAGATTGCTGAAGGATGGTGAATTGATTTTCAATCGCCAGGGGTGACCCGTGCCGTCGCTTTGGATATAAAATCCAAGCTCGCCCTTTGGTGCTTCAATGGCGTGATAACTTTCAGCCCCCGCGGGTGGACACACACCCGTGTCGGTCATCATGAAATCGTGAATAAGTCCTTCCATGGAGTAGTAAACCTCATCCTTGGATGGATAGCTTTTCTTGGCATCGTCTACCCTGATCGGACCCTTTTTAGGCATTTTGTCAAAACATTGTTCAATTATCCTGATTGACTCGGCCATTTCTTCCATCCGACAGTAGTATCGGGCCAGATTATCGCCTTCTGTTCGGGTTGGCACCGTAAAGTCCATTTCATCATAATGCAAATAGGGTTCGAACGTGCGGATATCGTAGGCGATGCCTGTTGCCCTGAGTGACGGACCCGCAAGTCCAATGGCAATGGCTTCTTCGTGATCGATGGCACCAACGCCATTGTTGCGATCCACAAAGATCCGGTTTCTGTCCAGGGTTTTGTGCCAGCCTCTGAGCTCATCCGGAAACTCTTTGACAAACTTGCGGATTTTTTCCACTGCCACCGGCGTGAAGTCATTGTTCACGCCGCCGATACGAGAGTGCGAAACAGTAAACCGGTGCCCGGCCACGTCATCAAAAATATCGTATATCTTTTCTCTTTCGCGAAATGTCCAAAGGAAGTAAGAGAGTGCCCCGGCATCCATGATCATCGTACCAAGCCAAAGAAGATGCGAAGAGATCCGGGCCAGTTCGCAGCAGATCATACGGATATAGCTCGCCCGTTCGGGAATTTCAATATTGGCAATCCGCTCGACCGCCATGCAGAGTGCCACATTATTGCTATATGGGGACAGGTAGTCCATGCGATCGGTATAAGGCATGAACTCCTGGTAGGTCTTGTTTTCAGCCATTTTCTCTATACCGCGATGCAGATAACCGGTATCAAGGCGGCATTTGGTGATGACTTCCCCGTCCAGCTCCATGAGTACCCTTAGCACGCCGTGCGTGGCAGGGTGCTGGGGTCCCATGTTGAGCGTCATCCTGGTCGCCAGTGGATCGCTTTTGTCGATTTCGACCGTAGCATGCTTATCCTCAAGACTTTTATACAAGGCTTCCTGGTGTTCCCTGAAATAGGTTGGTTTTTTCTTTGATATTTGCTTTTCGAATTGCATAGGGAAAGCAGTCAGTCGTGATCAGGAGTAGTGTTGGGCATTTCCAGCGATCCCGGTACACCGAGAAGGGGAAACTCTTTTCTAAGCGGATAGTATTTAAAATCCTCGGGCAGAAAAATTCGTCGCAGGTCCGGGTGATCCTCAAAACGGATGCCGAACATATCATATACCTCACGCTCATTCCAGTTTGCGCTTTTCCAGATATGAGTGACTGTGGGTAAGAGCGGCTCTTCTTCATCCACATATACCTTCACGAAAATACGCTGTCTGTCACGGAGTGAAATCAGGTGGTAGATCACTTCAAAACGGTCCTCGGAAGTGAACCGGTCGGCTCCTATGATTTCATTCAGATAAATGAAATGAAGAGTATTCTTTAGAAAGCGGCAAGTCTCATAGAGCTTGTTCCTGGATATTCGCAAAAGGGGATAGGTCTGCTCCAGGCTCACCTCTAAGAGATCATCGCCCAGAAATTCACTTATGTCTTGCAGAATGCTGTCCCTGGTATCGGTATTCATAATGGTTAATTAGCTGTCCAGCTTGAGTGATTGCTGCTCTTTGATCTTGTCCTGGATCTTGAGGATCGCATTGATGATGGATTCGGGGCGCGGAGGGCAGCCGGAGATATAATAGTCGACCGGCAGGAAGTTATCGACTCCTTGCACAACGCCATAACACCGGTGCATGCCGCCGGTGGAGGCGCATGCTCCCATTGCAATACACCACTTGGGATCCGGCATCTGATCCCAGACGCGTCGGATCGCATGTGACATTTTATAGGTGCACCAGCCTGCCACGATCATAACGTCACTTTGCCTGGGTGAGAACCGAAACACCTCCGATCCGAACCGGGCAGCATCATATTTTGGTCCGGCAAACGCCATCATTTCAATAGCACAGCAGGCAAGACCCATTGGCATGGGCCAGACCGAGTTGGCGCGCCCCCACTTTGTAAGGGCGTCAATGGATGTGGTGAAGTAGCCTTCACCCATAACACGATCAAGACTCATAATTCAGGATGTATTGTAACTGGTGTCTTCTCTTTTTTTCCAGCCAAAGGCTCGGCAGCCCAGTCGAAACTGCCTTTCTTGAGAGTATAAACCAGTCCGAGGAATAATATGAAAATAAATAGCATCATGGCCCACAGCGTTCCCTCACCGAACTCCTGGTAGCGGACTGCCCAAGGATAGATAAAGATAACCTCAAGGTCAAAAACAATAAACTCCATGGCTATGATATAAAAGCTGACAGAATATCGGTCCCGCGCCTGACCGATTGGGTCCATGCCACTTTCATATGCGCCAAGCTTGTTGGCGGCAGGCCTGCTGGGGCCCAACATCCACGACAAGCCTATGAATGCCAAAGCCATGATGATTGCCAGCGCTATGAGTAATAAGACAGGTATGTATTGTTCCAGCATTTTCCTTTACATATATAAATAGGAGGCATTTTTCCGGCACTAAAATTACTTCCGATATGGGCTAATGTCAATCAAAACAGACAATCCGTTGTGCTCTTTGATAAAAAAAGCGTATTTCTGATTTCAATACGTCCGGTAAGCTTTGAAATGACAAAGGATATGAGAGGTTTTGACTGTTTAACAAAGGAAAAAAAATAGTTACATTAGAGCAATGGACATCAATCGAATTTTTCGATCGTTATCTACGTTCAAGTACTTGAAAACGGAAGCGCAACGTGTTATCCGAACTTTCAACCTCAAATATTACCGGCAGTTTTGAATAAAATTCAGATGGACATACTGGGACTATCCACCAGTCCCAGCAGCGGTGGAGCTTACGCATTGATACTCAACGAAACAGATGGCAAGCGAAGACTTCCCATCATCATCGGTACCTTTGAAGCGCAGGCTATTGCCCTGGAGCTTGAAAATAT
>SLLP01000177.1 GCA_007133995.1 Balneolales bacterium | reverse complement strand
GGATCCTGCAAGCCGAGTGCCAGTTTGGAGAAAAAATCCGAATATCCGACTGGATCTTCAAATATGTAGCGTCCCTGGCTGAACCTGCTCCAACCCAGGATCCCGGACGCCCACCTCAGCTCGTCATCGTCGAAAACAATGCCACTTTCATTCATGATCCCGACCAGATCATCCAGATCGATGGTATCGTGAATTAGAAGAACCGTATTTTCCGTTGGTACGATGGCCGAATCACCGTGCAGTCGAATGGATCTGGACCCGTAGACAAGCAGGAATGACAAAATCAGGATAACTGCAGCAAATCCCCACTCTCTTGAACGGAGATGATTGAAATCACAAATACGCATTGGGATACCGTTACTAATAGACTTCGATTATTTCCTTGTCTTTTCTGCGTGACTGGATCATCGCAACAATGGAGGTAATGCCGTAAAGTAGCAGGAAAACAGCCACAATAATGGATATGATATCTGGAAATGCCAGCAGTAATGCCGCTGCCAGCAATGGTAATATGGCCAGACCAAGTCCACCGCTCATCAACGAGCCGAGTCCGATAACCAACAGAAAAAACGCAAAGAAGTATGGTATAAACGAAGGAAATATAAAAATGAATATACCGGTCACCACGGAAGCTGCAACCAGAAAGGATGGTGCCCGAAAAATCAGTGACAACAGACCGGTGGCAATCAGGTAGCTGCCCAAAATATAGTAGAGAGCATCAGGCCACGAAAGGATGAGTATTCCGGTAACTATAGCCAGTATGGAGTTCAGAGCCCGGCGTTTTCCCGGATTGTTGTTCATTATCAAATGGATATGCGTGGCCATCTTTTATTCGATTGGTCTGTTATTTCTGTTATTCAAAAGTCCAAAAATACAAAGAACCGGATGTTAATAGAAACACCCGATTATCGAATCCTGTGACATCCATTATCCGTTGAGATGACGGGCCGGCCCTCATATTACCGGCATGCTCACCTGCCATGGTGAATAGATGAACAACCTCACCCGAGAGGACCCAGATCATGCCATCAATTATTCTTACCCGGGAAAGCGATGGAAATGTCCCTATAGTTGCCAACGGCCGGCCATTATCGGTTAATACGTGGATTTTGCCTGATCCCGGATCGGTTATAAAAAGAGATTCACTGTGATAAACCAACCGTCCGGGCTGATGCATATCATGTAATTCGAAATACTGCAGGTAGCCTCCATTGGCATTGAAATGGTAAACTCTCCGGGCACGGGTGTCCAATACAAACAGTTCGCCAAATTCATTACTGGTGACATCACTTGGTTGAAAGATCCGGTCACCTGACGCCCATTGCGGTACCACAAGACTTCGCATATAACCCATATCCTCATCCAGCAGATGCACGTGGCCGGAGCCGGAACTGACAACGGCAGCATAGGTGTCCATTACGAGTGAGAGTCCATCAGGCTGATCAAGATCCGGCACATATGTCTGATTGATGGTTGCCATCAACGTATCACGGGCAGTTCCCGTTCGGGCATTGTCTTCCTTGCCCATATCTGTATCGGCGTTCTTCTGAAACAGAGCCCCAAGCTCTTTTTTTTTATTCTCAAACTCAAAGAGATCGGTCTGGTAGATAATGAGGCGATCGGTTCCGGCTTCGGTCAGCATGAGTTGCCCGTCCGAGCGCAACACCAGGGATCTGGCATCGTCAAGACCAGTAACAACATCGAAGGCTGGTATTTGCAACGTATCCGAGGCTTCGGCATATTGCAGAAAGCCAGATGCCAATAAAGCTGTAACAACAAACCCGAATAGATATTTTGTGTATTTCGTAATACTCACAACCATTCTACGTACACCTGGCCGGTTAATCCTCTTTCAACAGGTACATTTCTCTGAATAAAAAAATGGGCTGGCGGTCGGTATGGATCCACCTGACCGGGATCCCAATCCCGATATCCATCCCTGATCTCATGCACTCTCAGTGTATAACTACCCGATGGGAGTCCCGTAAGTTCCAATTCGGATTGGAACGTCTCATTGCGCACAATTACACCCTGCTCATTCTTCAACCGGAGACGATGCATGGTGGTATCAGTACGCGGCTGCTCAACTTCCACATGGAGGCCACCCAGCTCGTCATCAAAAAGAATCCTTGGCTGAATTGTCCTTCGTTCCAGGTTCTCATCATCCCAAACGCGGATTTCGTAGTTTTCACCCTGAATCCACTCTCCGTCCGGATATATTATCAGCTTATGATCACTCCTCGCGGCATGAGGCCACGGACTATGTGTCTCTTCGCTTTTTACAACGATCAGCGAATCCAGTACAACCGGAATATCATCCAGTAATCTGGCATATTGGATTATTATTGGTTCATCCGGAGCGATACCATGCCGGCTCTCATTGGATACATAACGGGCATACGTGGTGTCCGGATCATCGGAGCCCGGAAAGGCATCAATATCAAACTCGGCGTCGTTTCCAGCCGCATCGGTGATACCCTGAAGCTCAAGGTGATAATTAGCCCCATCGGACAGCGGTTCGCGGGATTGAGCAAACAGGATATTGGGATTCTCCGAATCGACAAAAAGTGGTACGGCTTCGTTTTTGAAAGTATGATCCTCGTGAAAAACCGAGATACTCGCATCATCCTCCAATGTTACAGCTTCACTGAACCGGAGTCTGAGCCGTACTTCAGAAAGCATGCCGACGGCCAGCAAAACAGGGGGTATGGTGTCACGACGGATAAGAAAGACCTTCCCGAGGTCTGCCTCCCCGGCCTTTTCAAGTACCAGCGAATCGGTTGAAAAGGGTTGCGCCGCTTCCCGTTCACGATCCCATCTGCGGTTGCGGTTGCGGTCATCCAGCCAAAACGCCTTATACTTACCCTCACGAAGATAGTTGAACTGTACCAGCCCGGCCGTATCTGACTCGGCAACATAGTTGGCTCCGGTCGTTAGGTCTACCGGGTAACGATACAGGACCACGCGCTCCCCGCCTTTTCCTCTTCCGGTTTGGGCATCACGCACTCTCGCCGTTATACTCCCTTGATCAATATCCGGACCCGTTGAAATGGCGAGTTGAAATGGTGAGGTGATTCGGTTGTTTCGAGCATCAGCCAGCTCGGTTTCGAGTGTAAAGATAATCGTGGTGGTATCTGGAAGCCGATCATCAAAACGAACCGTGGCCGTTCTTCTTCGCCAGCTGATCTCGTAGTCGAGATTCAGATCCGGCTCAATTTGAAAGGCATTCTGGAAACTGTTTCGATTGATGTATTTGGAAAAATGGAAACGGATGCGGTCGCCGTCGAACATTGTGGTTCCCGCAGGCGGTTCCGTCTCTTCGATTTCCGGTGGAGTTTGATCGGCCGGGCCGCCCGTGGGCTGGGTGGGCGTGGCACACTGATAAACGAGTAAAGCAGCGAAAAAAATCGAAATAGTTAATATAAATCGGAGCAATAGTGGGTGCATCAGCTGCGAACATTATAAAGTAGGTAGATAGTAACTGCAACGGCACCGGTGATGACAGCCGGTTCGGCAATACGACGAATAAACGTGCGTCGTCCGGCCTCTTTTTTCTCATGGAACGCCGCCGCTTCCCATGAACCTTCCAATAGAGCTACCTGATCTGCAGGAATTTCATCCTCCCATACAAACGATGATTCCCACGTTTTTTGTATCTCCCTGTCCGCATCCAGCAACGAAAAATAGAGATCCACCCGGATGATTCTTCTGCTGATTCCACCGCGCAGCTCTTCAAGGATATTGTCCGCATCCCATTGAATTCGAATGGACTGATAGCCATCCGGATCAGCAGCCACACGCACCCCTTCGCCGAGCAGATTGGACTGCAGACGGGCATGCACGCGCGCCGGAACAGCCACATCCAGATAGACCGGCCTTGAAATACCGGCGTTGAAATCCGGCCCCGCACTTTTTTCATTCATATGTTTGAGCAGCAGGCGCGCCGTCTCATCAGCAACAACCTCTTCGTTTGTAGGAATGGGGGTGATGTAATCATTCTGGCCATATGCCGCCAAAGAAACCAGAAACACATTTATAATTAAAAAAAACAGATATTTTTGTGCCATCATACCGTTAAATCAAACATGGAGAAAAATCTCTAAACAATATAGTCCAAGATGTTTTGAATTACGAACCGGCAGGCCTAAGTTACGGGGTAAAATCAAATTTCGTATTGATACCGGATTTTCTACATCAAACCAGTTGAAATCGACAGAAAACAGATCATTTGCAACAGATATTATGAGCATAGCTGAAATTCCGCATCCCGCACTTTACACGGATCTGTACCAACTCACCATGGGTCAGGGTTATTTCAAAACCGGTTATCACCAAAAAAATGCACATTTTGATTATTTTTTCCGAAGTGCCCCCTATTCAGGTGAGTTTGTGGTATTTGCCGGACTTACGGAACTGCTTTCTGTTTTAGAATCTTTCAGGTTCCGCAAGGATGAGTGCGAATGGCTGCAGCAAAATGGTTTCGATGCAGATTTTTGCAATTACCTTGGCAGATACCAATTCGATGGCAGCATCGTATCTGCCAGGGAAGGCGAGGTTGTATTTCCGGGAGAGCCGGTCCTTACCGTCTCCGGATCGCTTCTCACGTGTCAGCTGGTGGAGACGCTTCTGCTGAACATTCTGAACTTTCAATCGCTTATCGCCACAAAGGCGCGGCGATTGCGCCTGGCCGCGGGGGAAAGCAAACTGGTGGATTTTGGACTTCGCCGCGGACATGCATCCGGTGCCATAGCCGCATCACGCGCCGCAGCCATCGGCGGCATCGATGCCACGTCCAATGTTCTTGCCGGCCGCCGCTACAACGTGCCTGTCTCCGGTACCATGGCACATTCCTGGATTCAGTGCTTTGAGAGTGAACTGGAGGCATTTCGAGCCTACGCCCGCTTGTTCCCCGATTTAACCATTCTTCTTGTCGATACATATGATACGATCGGATCCGGGCTGCCCAACGCCATCACCGTAGCACGAGAACTTGAGGATCGCGGGCACCGCCTGACCGGCATACGCCTGGACAGCGGCAATCCGCTAACACTGTCTCGCAAGGCGCGCAGCATGCTTGATGATGCCGGTCTCGATTATGTTGCCATTGTCGTATCCGATCAGCTCGACGAAGAGCGTATCGCTGAGCTTCAAGAACAAAATGCGCCTGTTGATTTTTACGGCGTTGGTACCAGACTTATAACAGGACATCCGGATGGTGCTCTTGGCGGTGTATATAAAATCTGCGACCTCGACGGGCGTCCCACCATGAAATATACCGATGAGTCTTCCAAAAAAAGCTTGCCGGGCCTTAAGGAGATTGACCGTGAAACAGATGCATACGGTAATTTTGTGCGTGACATCATCCGGCTTGCAGATCAACCGGCTTCCGGTCAAAACACGGAGCTCATCCGAACGAAGGTAATGAAGTCCGGTCGGCCGCTTGAACATCCGGTAAATGTGACTGAAATTGCCGGCTTCAGCGCATCACGTGTCGCCAAACTACCTGATCCCATCAAACGGTTATCCGATCCGAAACGTTATAGTGTTCACTTAGATGACAAACTTGACTCATTAATCAACGAACTTAAATATTGATCGGTTATGAATGCACTTTTGATAGTTGATGTTCAAAATGACTTTTGTCCCGGTGGAGCACTCGCCGTCCCGGACGGTGACAAGGTCGTACCTGTCATAAACAAGATTATCAGTAAATTTGATATTGTGCTCAACACCCAGGATTGGCATCCTGATGGTCACCACTCCTTTGCCTCCTCACACGAAGGGAAAAATCCTTTTGATGTCATCAAGGTTGACTACGGTGATCAGGTACTGTGGCCGGACCATTGCGTGCAGGGATCAAAGGGAGCCGATTTTCACCCGGATCTCAATATAAATGCAAGTCAGCTTATCGTGAGAAAAGGGTTCCGTAAATCGATCGACTCCTACTCCGCTTTTTTCGAGAATGATAAAACCACCCCTACCGGCCTGGCAGGATATCTGCAGGAGAGAGGTATAACAACTTTATATGTTACTGGATTAGCAGCAGATTTTTGTGTAAAATGGACTGTTTTGGATGCCATGAAAGAGGGCTTCCAGGTTAATGTAGTTGAAGATGCCGTCCGTGGAATTGATCTTGATGGATCTCTTGACCAGGCTTGGCAGGAAATGGACGGATCGGGTGCCCGGAAATTATCCTCCGAATCCCTTTTGCATTACGTGTAGTACCCCAGGTATTTGAATTATGTTCCATGCATTAAATGTGATTTAAGGAATTGTAAACAGAAAGAATGAAAACATTCGATGTCATTATTGTGGGCGGTGGACTGGCCGGTCTTGCAACTGCAGCACAACTTGTTGAAAAAAATAAAAATCTCAGGGTTCTCGTCTATGAAGCACGGAATATTGGTGATGGGGCCTCCGGGGTACCTGCTGGAATGGTTAATCCGGCAACCGGTCAGCGAGCCCGCATGGTGTGGAATGCCGAAGCGTGCTTCAGGATGCTCGACAAACGGCTCGATCAGCTGAATTCCGGCTCCAAGACCAATCTGAAGCTTCAAAATGGAGTCATGCGACCTGCAATTGATGAGCTCCTGGCAGAAAATTTTCGGGCTGCATTGCAGAGTAAGCGGTGGCCCAAGGGGTGGGTCGAATGGTTGGAGCCCAAGGATGTACAGAAGCAGGTACCTTTTTTAAAGGACTGTACAGGGGCCCTTTACATCAGAAAAGGAAAAACCGTGCGCACGCCGGAATACCTGGAAGCTTATGCCGACTATCTCAAAAAAGCAGGCGTCAGGTTTGTTTTCGGTGGTCCTTATCGTATTGATAACGATAAAGGCTGGACACTGAGTAACGGCACCAACACTTTTTCAGCTCCTGCTCTGGTTGTGAGCACCGGTTTCAAGGCTCGTGAAAACAGATATTGGAGTGAATTGCCGTTGAATGCGGTAAAAGGTCAGCTGGCCATATATCACTGCGCAGAAGTAATAAGTAGCATGCCGGCCATATCGGCTTATGGTTACATTACACCCATTGATGACCATACCCTGGCTGTCGGAAGTACTTATGAGCACCACTTTCACGATGAAAATCCCGATGCCCAGGGTGCTGGTCTGCTGGATCAGAAACTCAAGGAGCTGCTACCCGATTTATATGAGAAGTGCAAGCGCATAGGTCAATGGTCCGGAATCCGTGCCACGACCCCGGACCGGCTGCCAGTAGTGGGCGAGCACCATGACTTGAAAGGCTTATATGTTTACGCCGGATTAGGATCGAAAGGGCTTCTGTATTCCGAGCATGTGGCATCCCTGCTGGCCATGCACATCACAGAGCAGAAGGACCTTCCATTTGAAGTTTCGCTATACCGTTTCTCCCGAATGCAGGAGCTGAGAGATCAGTCTGATGAGCAGAACAACAGCTGATATGGCTCAGGGGCTCAATGATATGGCTTAAAACCTGACAACCAGTCCGCTCCAGGCCGCCGACAGGTTCATCCCCCCTCTGGAAGATGATGGCGTACTCATCACGCCTATCGTAAATTCGAAATTCCTTAGGTCGATTCCGGTACCGGCCGACAGATTGATTGCCGAGTTTCCGCCCACTCTCATTCCCACACGAACCGGCACCACCTCCGCAATCCGGTATTCACTGCCCAGGGCAGAGTAGAGTCTTCTGCTGTTTATACTCCGGTTGTTGGTACCTTTTCCGACATCCAGCATCACAGACAAGCGGCCCATACTAAGTGCTCCTCCAGCATTCACGACCGGGGTAAGCCCAACTCTGTGATTCTTTACATCTCGTGGGGAAAAATTGCCATATATATCGCTTCCTATACTGTCTTCAAGGACATATTCAAGATAATTTGAAAATTTTCCTTCATGTTCTTCATCGATATAATCAAAATCAACCGTCAATCCCTCCCACACAAAAACCTCCCCTGCCTGGAAATCGCCGGGATTGTTTCGGAAATTGATTCCACCGATGTCGAGAATCGACAGGGATGCCCTCAAAATACGGGGACCCGTACCTATTACTGGCAGCGAGACATCATCAATATACCACTCAAAGGTACCTCCCAAATCAAAACCAAGCCCCATACCCGATAATCCGCCAAGATCTGAAAATGTGTCGTCGTCAAAAAAATCATCCAGAAGTGCGTCTTTATTGCCTCTTACCCTGCGTTCCTGATAATAATCACTAAAGCCATCCGTCAGGTTACCGACCGTATGAATGTAGTAATTAAAATCGTGAACAATGCGTGATTCCTGCTCCCTTCCAGTCACGTGAAGCTGAGATTTCAGTCCCATTTTGGCATAACCTCTGCCAAAAAGGATTTTGGGTGCGACACCTGCGTAAACTCGCATGGATCCGGGGGTAAAATGCTCCCGGTTTCGCCAAGCCTCCATGGAAAATCCGAAAGAGAGTTCCCACATGGCGATCATTTCCGTATTTAAATTTACCTTTTTTGGTTCATTAAATACCTGGGTATTGAGCCCTGTAAGCGCCATTTCAAACATTCCCTTGCTCATACCGGCACTTCCCATAGTTCGAGCTCTGGCGGCAACGCTGAAGGCCATATCATCCCGTCGGTAACTGACCCCCAGTGGCACCACATCCAGCCCCACACCCATATGCGCCGCAGACCCTGAACCTGATCCGAACCAGTCATCAGAGATTTGGAGTGCCATCTCGGTATCAATTACATTTCCTTTTGTAAAATGTTTGTTATAGAGCCCCGTATTGATGAGGCTTCCTCCGGCTGAAGCCTGGATTCCACCGATGAAGCCAACGGTATATCTTGTGTCTCTATCTGGAATCATGAGGTTGGCCGGATTCACAAAATTGGCATGATACCCGTTGATATAGGCACCACCGCCGCCGCCCAGTGCTATACTCCGCGAGGTGTTATGAATCGACTGAGTCATGCCGACGTCCGCAAACACTCCGGCAATGGCAACAATGGCACTGAAGGCAAATATTTTTTTAGTGGCAGTATGAATCATCATATCGGTCAATAATTCAATTCACTTTAACAGATGTTTTAAAACTTGCATTTACGCTCAAACCGATGTAGTCATCGGTTCTTACCTTAACCTCTCCCGAAATATCGTCTCTGCTGGTATCCAGCGACCCAAATAATTTGAGGTAACGTGTCTTGTGCAGATAATCGAGCTGTTCCGGGGTAAGTCGGACTTCTGTCATACCTTTGTTTGGTTGACTGACAAACCGGCTTTCGCTATCCACTGTTGCCCCTTCGACCTGAAAGATCACCGGGTCCAGAACCGTCCCGCGTCCCGTAGTGATCACATTCTTGTTATCATCAAGGAATTCAAGGGTAAATCCAGTACTAAAGGGAAGTCCGTTCTCATACATCACATAAAGAACAGCTTCGCTTATGCCGGTGTCATCTTCGGGCGATGGCAAATCTGATAAATCAGCATCGATGACATCTTCAACCGTCACAGGTTGTCCCTCTTCCGTGGAAAGATTGACAGGTATATCCACACCCATCCGCGCATCAAATTGAATCGGACTGGCAACAAATCCTTCACTGTCATTCGGATTTACAACGACATTTCCGATGAAACGAACTTCTACAGGCAAGTTGCTTAGAAAGTCCTCAACATTGGAGTTATTTGCGTCAAATCGAACAACCTGGTTTTGCAACAGTTCTCCGATTTTCTTTGCAGACTCCACGCTGAAACTGATCAGGTTGGATCGCGGAATTTGGACTCCCCTGGCATACATGCCCTGGTATGGATCGTCGGCGGCAACTTCCTTGTCAGAGCCCGGTTTGGCTGAGAGGTAGACCTCCTCACCGCTCTCGTTAATTCCAATTATAGCTGCAATAATAGTACTTTCAACCCCAAGATTGGTGTCATAAATGAGATCAAATGAGGAGTTTAGCAGCCGCAGGCCGGAAATTCGTTCGGAAAGTTCCTGAAAATCACTGAATTCGGTGATAGTCGCCTCATTATCGTTAAACAGATCGAAAATCCCATCATCACCTTCGTCATCTACTAAAAACTCCACCCTTTTTTCAATTTTCCCGAATGCGGTTTTAATATTCAACCCGGAGATGTCTGCCGTAGCTTGAAACCGGTCAGCGGCATATACTGTCCGAACGGTGTCAGCCCCTGTTGCATCCCTGGTATTCTCGGTTACAGCCACGATATTATATCGCAATCTGTTATTTTGGGCATATACTCTGACATTATCCAGCGAATGAGTAATTTCGGGTTGTGGCGAACCGGTATCAGAGCTTCGGCGGATCCTGTTCGCACCGGAAAACTCAATCCAGAGTGAATCACCCGGGCGGTACCGGCCACTGCCGTCACTATCCTGCCGGATGTCCGGAAATGAAACCACCAGCGTATCGATATCAAGGTCAATATCGTTTGCAATATTTCCGACTTTTATCATGCCCGACTCAATTTCGATGAAATGATTGGTTTGCTCCAGCCGGAACTCATCCTCATCAAGTTCAACTTCTCCCGAAATGGAAAAATGCTGTGGCTTGAGAACGGCGGTTGCCGAATGCAGTTGCACTGATCCTTCGAGACTGGTCATGACAAGATCCGAGGAATTAACCGTTACCGTTTCAGAGGTTCCGGGAGAAGATGCCGTGCCGGCATAACTGATCCGGTTGGAAATACCGGTATTCTCTATCGGGACCACCACACTGCGCGTCTGTTGCGCGGGTACGGTGATATCACTTATCTCGCCAATATCGGACCCCTGTGTGAAAAAACGACCGGTATTCTTTGCCGTGAATCCCTCCGCATTGAAAAATCTCAGGTGATCGATTACCAATGGGATATTGGTTTCATTGCGAATTTCAAGGACAAGCTCTCCTTCATCCACCTCGGCATTCACAAAATCACCTTCCACATCTTTGGTATCCTCCAGCGGGATATTCTCCTGGGGATCGATGTCGGATCGGGCTTCAGTGAATTTCAAATCACTGGTATTTGGAGTGATCACAAAATAATCGTCCCTGTCCAGCGTGAGCCCGACACCACCGCTGGTACCAATGCTGATGTCGTACGTAAGCTCGCTCGTCAGTTTCAGACCCGTCAAATCGAAAATAACTTCAGCCGATTCAAATGCATTCAGGCTGTTCGCACCGGGTCGAGACAGATTCGTCAGTTCTTTTGGCTCATCCAGCATAACACCATCGGAATTGAAAATAGTAACAATTGGCATACCGGTGAGGGTACTGTCATACAACGGCAAGGCGGTATTATTTTCGATGGCAACCTCAAGCTGGTAAACTTCATCCGGACCTGGAGTGCCGGATACAATGGCATATTCAAAATTCGGATTGGATGAGGTTATGGGCTCCTTTTCGGGACTTAGTACCTGCGCACTTATGTTGCCTGTGGTGTTCATTACCACCAGATCCTCCTCTTCCGACTCCGCCGTAAGGGATCCGGGAGAAGACTGCATAATCTGTGATTCCCAACTCACCTGAATTTCAATAGCCAGCTCAACTTCCAAAACATCTTCATGATTGAATTGCATGACATCGTCCCTGGTCTCACCATGGGGTACGGAACCCAGATCGATCGTACTGCCAACAGGCCGGGCATCCCCCTCGACATCACTGATCAGTGTGGCAGTCATGCTCTGAAGATCAAAGCCCAGATCATTTGAAAAGATAAAGCGAATTCCGCCATCGTCCACAATAGCCTGCTCGAATCCGGGTATATCTAGTTCAATAAAAAAGGTTTCCGATTCCGGACCCGGTACAGGATCACCCGGACCAACAGAACTTTCATCCATACCTGTAACTTTTTCAAAATCAGCCGTTCCGGAAGCCCTGAACTCAATTTGAAATACGCCGATTTCCATCAGTTCCTCTTCAAGCTGCTCCGGTTCACCACTAAGTTCACCGATTTCCGACACAAAAGTTGATGAAAAATTATCTACTTCCAGATTTCCAATTTCACCTTCAAAATCGGTTTGTTCAACATCCAGGCCGGGGATGATATCCTCAAAATCACCGATTTCAAAATCAACTTCCGTGGACAGAAAAACGAGTCCGTCTGACCCGGTGGTGAAAAGATCTTTGAAGTCCTCGCTTGTCGTATCAATGATGGCCCCTTTTCCATCGCCGATAAGTTTGTAATTGGTGCTTTTAATCAAGGGGATATCAAATGATTGCTGAAGCTCAAAGTCCGGGCTGGAAGGTCGTTCACAAGAAATACTTAAAAACAGAAACGACACGGCAATGATGACATTCCTTTTTTTTACCATACCTGGAATAATTTAGTAAACAGTGTCTGTGATGTGATAAAATCAGCGGTAATTATTCAACTTGAATACCAGCCTCATCCGGGGCATTACCAAAAAAAATAATTACGGCATGCCTATACAGTAAATGTAAACAGAAAAATCGAATAAACAATGCCCGGATCTGATATTGGCTAAAATAAATAAGCACGACAGGGAGCCGCGTATGAAGTACAAAATTGGGAGCGGAGAGAGAGGGATTCGAACCCTCGGTACCCGGTTAGGGCACACTCGCTTTCCAGGCGAGCCCGTTCGACCACTCCGGCATCTCTCCGTTTTGTGTGAGCCCCGGTTAAACAGGGTTGTTAATATATGACAATTCACTAGCCCTGGCAACATGAAAACGCGGTTACGTACAGTATTCCAAATGTATGAGCAGGAACAATGCAGGAACTATTGTCCGTATGGAATTACAAAATCTTTTTTCCCGCCAGATTTATTTTTTACTGACATCCTCACACCACCCTTAACTTCCATAAGTAAACCGATGACGCGCTACAGACCGTACACGATTGCCCTGATATGTGGCAGGATGAAAAAGCCATTGCTCAGCAGCACGTAACGTGATCTCCCGAAAACCGTATTGCGTTTCTGAAACCGATTCAAATTCACCGGTTTCAGGGTTGTATAATCGCATCTCTTCAATGAATACTTCTTCAACTTCGCCGTTCTGAGATACAATATAGCGAACGATCACTTCTACACGAACTCCATCCCTGCGAGCTCCGGGCGGAGTGACTGGCTCGACAATTCGTCTTACATTGGGCGGACGATCCGGATTTTCAACAATCTCGCCTGGTCCACTTTCAACAGGGAACGGCTGGAAATCCGTATCATTCTCGGCGGTCTGAATATCAAGATCAAAGTCCATATCAACAACTTCGTCCTCGGGCACAACTATATCGGGTCGGGGTACAAGGGGCGCGACCCGCTCTGCCATGACTTCCTGTCTGGTCTCGATGAACTCCGGCATTATGATCTGATCTTCGTCGAAAAGTCCATCCAGCAACCGCTCACCACCGATATTCACTGGCCAGTACCGAAACAGCAGAATAAACAGAACAAGAGTGCATATAACAGCGATCTGTATCCTGAAATAATAGGCCACGTACCGTTTGTCGTTGAAATGCAATTGCCTCACAATTATCAATATTTATCAGCCGGAGGCTATTGTCTTATACCAGCGCGCCTCAGGCCGGTTATCTGTTTTCGAAGTCCTGCAGTGCGGCACGAATAAATCCATCGTGCTTTTCAAGCTGTTTTTCTGCTTCCTCCTTACTCACTTTTGCAAGGCCCATGAGCAAGGCAATTTTCACTTTGCCCCCGGATTCCATCATCAGACGTGATGCTTCATCGTACTCGGCATCGGTAAACATGCTGATGATACGGCGGGAGCGTTCAACCAGTTTCTTATTGGTCAGCATCAGATCCACCATTACGTTTTCGTAGACCTTGCCAAGCCGGACCATAGCACCGGTGGATATCATATTGCAAACCATTTTCTGTGCCGTGGCACTCTTTAACCTGGTGCTGCCCATGATGACTTCCGGTCCCACCGGTATGTCGATCATGACATCCGGCTCCTGCTCCAGCTTGACGCTCTCAGCCGTTACGCAACAGACCATGATGGTATGTGCACCGCGGCGTTTGGCTTCATCCAGAGTTCCCAGAACATAGGGTGTACGGCCACTGGCTGCCAATCCGCAAACCACGTCTTTCTCACTAACGTTCAACTGTGCAATATCTTTTTCACCGTGTTCGGGAAGATCCTCCGATCCTTCCTGAGCCACAAACATGGCCTCGCGGCCGCCGGCAATAAGCCCGACCACCTGTTCGGGGCGGGTTCCGAAAGTCGGCGGGCATTCGGCCGCATCCAAAACGCCCAGACGTCCGCTGGTACCTGCTCCGGTATAAATGAGTCGCCCTCCCTGTGCCAAAGCCTCGTGGGTATAGGTGACGGCCCTTGCAATCTGATCCTTTCGTGTGCTTACGTATTCGGCAACCAGCTTATCCTGTTCGTTCATCAATCTGACGATTTCGAGCGGATCCGCCAGATCAATGTGCATGGTTTCGGGGTTTCGCTGTTCGGTCTCCAGCTTCTTGAGTTGATTGTAGAGTGCTTGCTTTTCAGACAAAATGAATGCTCCTGCTTTTCGTAATGTTGCTATCCAGATTTATGTCCCATCTTTTCAATATACGCAAGATGTATTAAGCTGACTTGAAAAGTCTACTTCCTGTTTTGACGACGTGCCCACCAGGCTGATATATTCCTGTTATCTTCACGGTTGGAATTATCCATTCGGCTGTTGGATACACCGGGCTCCAATCTGTTATCACGGATCGATGAAGGATTTCCCCCTGAGCCGCATCTGTTCTTGTTATTGGATGTAAACTGAAGCAAACCGGCGATCAGGGCTATGGGATGCGAAACAGGTTCGGCCAAAAGTTCCTCCCCTGAAAAGTGATCCGGGATGAAGTGCGTGTCGTAGCGACCTTCCCGGAATGCGTTGTGACCCATAACATAGCGACAAAAGGGAATGGTTGTCGGAAAACCGGTCGCCACGGTGTCATCCAGTGCACGGATCATGCGTGAGATAGCCTGTTGTCTGTTATTTCCGTGGACGATGAGCTTGGCGATCAGCGGATCATATTCGGTGGTGATACGCTGTCCCGGCCGTATCCCCTCATCCACCCGCACAGAAGCGCCGCTGGCTGGACGCCAGACCCTGACCGTTCCTGTTGCGGGCAGAAATTGCTCAATCGGATTTTCGGCGCATATGCGACATTCTATGGCATGTCCCTGCATGCGAACTTCCTCCTGTTTCCATGGGAGTGGATGCCCTTCGGCAATGCGAATCTGCAACGCCACAAGATCCAGCCCTGTGATCATTTCGGTAACCGGATGTTCCACCTGCAGACGGGTATTCATTTCAAGAAAATAGTAGCGCCTGTTGCTGTCGACCAGAAACTCCACCGTACCGGCACCCACATATCCACAGCTTTTCGCAACGCGAACAGCAGCCTGTC
>SLLP01000125.1 GCA_007133995.1 Balneolales bacterium | reverse complement strand
GGTTGGCCAGGTCGCCATCGTTGGTAAGAAGAATGAGTCCGGTGGTGTTGCGGTCCAGTCGACCGACAGGATAAACACGTTGGCCGGTAGCGTTTTCGATCAGGTCCATGACCGTTTTGCGTCCTTTTTCATCGCTGGTGGTTGTGATGGTGTCTCGAGGCTTGTTCATCAGCAGATACACAAATGGTTCGGGCTCTATCTTCTGTCCGCTGACGGTAATCCGGTCTTGGGGATTGACCTGGTGCCCCATTTCGGTCACAACTTTCCCGTTGACACGCACCTTGCCCTCTGCGATATATGCATCGGCATCGCGCCGTGAGCAGATACCTGCATGCGCAATGTATTTATTCAGACGGATGGTTTCGCCTGTCGATGGAGATGCGTGCGTGCTTTTCTTCGCCCCGGCCGCTCTTTTAGGTCCTGCATCCCTTCTCCTTCCACCGGATTTTTTTTGATGTGAGCGGTTTCCTGCACGTTCGCCGGGTTTGTTTGATTTTCGGTCTGTCACGATACTTGTTTTAAGAAATCTGTTGATTTAAGCGAAGTGGCATCATGTAAGTAGAATGCCAAAACCGGTGGGATATTGTTGGTGTTTTCGGATGGATTACGCGGCAGGCCGTCTGTCATTCTTTCCGATCAGGTTCGTCATTTTCGTTTTCGTCACGATCAGGTTTGTCACGGTCAGGTTCGTGATTGTCGTGTTCATCACGAGCAGGTTCATCACTGTCTTGCGAGTTGCTGTTGTGATTATTGCTGTCATTATCTCCACTACCGCGACCATCATAGTCGTACTGATCGTGTTCGGAATCATCCGGATCCGGCTGATCGGATTCCGTGGACTCGCGGAGATCGGCCACGCCGCCGGTTTCCATAAGTGGCGGCCTGAGCTCGGACTTCAGCTCCAGCATGAGTTGACGGTGTTCGGCCATGTCATCATCCTTCAGAATCTCCTCGATCTCGCGCGGCTTGGGAAGTTCGTCAATGGTATTAATGCCGAAGTGCTGCAGGAAAACAGGGGTGGTGCGGTAGAGAAGCGCGCGGCCGGGGCCTTCATATCTGCCGGCTACCTCGATCAGCTCCTTTTCAAGCAGCTGCCTGAGGATATATCCGGAATCAACACCGCGGATGTGATCCACTTCCGGTTTGGTTATGGGCTGGCGGTAGGCGACGATAGCCAGGGTTTCAACGGCCGAAGGCGACAGCTTCCTTTTGGCATTTTGATGCTGGAAATATTCCAGCCAACTATGGTATTTAGGTTGTGTTGCAAAGGTATAGCCCCCACCAACAACCTGAATGGTAAACGCCCGTCCCTGCTCTTCAAATTCGGCGTTGAGTTCGTTGACGACTGCTGCGACATCCTCTTCCTCAATAGGCGGCGAAAGTTCTGTGCTGGTGATAACCGTAGCAATATCGTGGGCAGAAAGCGGCCTGTCCGACGCGAAAAGGATTGCTTCCACGACAGACCCGAATCGTTGGCCGTTAATTTCCATCTCTTTAAGCTGTGCCATCTGACGCTGGGGAAACGGGTTTCACATTGCCGGGAATGTCCCCGGCTGCAAAGCATAATATTACTAATAAATCTGCGCTTTTTATAATCTCAATGCATGGTATCTACATTGATGGTGATGCGGACTTTTCCGGCTCGCCGGGGTTTTTCTTCATCATAGTGTACAAGTGCGGTGTCAAACAGCCTTTCGATGTAGTTGCCTCCCTTGTCAGGCTTCAGTTTCAGGTGTGATTCCCAGGAGAACGTCTTATTCATCCGTTCGATGGTGGATGGCGACGGACCCATTACCTGGTCGCCAGGCAGCATGCGGGACAAAATGCCGGTAAATACATCCGCAACATCTGCGACCAACTGCGGATCAGTTGACTTGAAATAGATTTTCACCAGGCGCGAGTAGGGTGGATAGAATAGCTGCTTGCGGCTTTTCATCTCCTGGCGGGCAAAGCCGGGGAAATCGTGTTTTTGTGCATACCGCAGTGCGGTGTGATCCGGCATCAGAGTTTGAAGAAAAACTTTTCCGGGCTTGGAGCCGCGACCTGATCTTCCGGCCACCTGGCTGAGCAGTTGGTACATCCGTTCAGATGAGCGGTAGGAGGGGAACGCCAGTTCGGTATCCGAGTTTATGACACCCACAACGGTCACATTAGGAAAGTCCAGTCCCTTGGCCACTATTTGCGTACCCATAAGAATATGTGCCTCACCCCGCGCAAATTGCTGCAGGATTCGGTCATGGGCGTCTTTGCCGGAGGTAGTGTCCTGGTCCATCCGTGCAATGCGGACGTTCGGAAAAAGCTCGGCGAGCTCATCCTCCACTTTTTGGGTGCCCATTCCAAGCTCACCGATGGCTTCGCTGTTGCAGGCCGGACACCGGGTCGGCATCAGCCGGCTGTATCCACAGTAGTGGCAGCGCAAATGGCGCTTTACCTTGTGATAGGTCAGTGAGACCGAGCAGTGCGGACAGCCAACGATCTCTCCGCAGTCATCGCACTGGATGAATGTGGAAAAGCCGCGGCGGTTGTGAAGCAGAATCACCTGCTCTTCCCGCCCGAGCGCCTCCTCCACCGCAAGAAAAAGCGGCACGGCGAGCGGGCCGCGCATGGCAAAACGGAACTGTTTGAGATCGAGAATGCGGACTTCCGGCAGTTCCGCAAGAGCATGGCGGCTATCCAGTCGCAGCATGGTGCATTTACCGGCGGCTGAAGCCTGCAGGCTGGAGAGGCTGGGTGTTGCCGATCCCGTCAGTATCACCGCATCATTGAACCACGCGCGCATGATCGCGGTTTCGCGGGCGTGGTAGCGCGGGGCGGGATCCTCCTGTTTGTATGAGGGATCGTGCTCCTCGTCAATTATGATGAGCCCGGGATTTTTCAGCGGAGCAAAAACAGCCGATCGCGCACCGATAGCCACTTTTTTTTCACCTTTTTGAAGGGATGTCCAGGCATCGTACCGCTCGCGCTCGCTCAGGCGGCTGTGAAGCACAGCGATCTGGTCCCCGAAAACCAGATGAAACCGCCGCACCGTTTGTGGTGTGAGTGCAATTTCAGGAACAAGTATGAGTCCGCCCCGGCCCTGCCGCAGTGTCTCCCTGAGTGCGTGGATGTAGATCTCCGTTTTCCCGCTGCCGGTAATGCCATACAGCAGAAAACGTTTGAAGGTTCTGCCGTTTATGGCTTCAAGGATCGGACTGAATATTTCCTTCTGCTCCGGATTCAGGACACTGATATCGTCCGGTTCATATGGGAGGGATGAACGGATCTGGCCGACAGGCACCTCGACTGCAGTGAGAAGCCCGGTTTCCCGGATCCGGTTCCAGACATATGGGGTGATTTCGGGTTTATCAAGGATCTGTTTTCGGGTGGATGGCAGTGGCAGCCGGACGAGCACTTCCAGACCAGCCAGCCACTTTGGCGGTTTTGATGTCTTTTTTTTACGGATGGAATCCGTCACGGCATCGATGCCTTCAGCTTCGATTATTTTGAACACCTCATCACGCCACATCCAGAGCGTCTCTGTCTGCGGCTGCATCCGCATTCGCGGTAGCTGCCAGATTTCGATCAATCCTTTCCGTGTTAATCGGTCCAGAGCGCGTTCGCCCGTTTTGTGCCATGTTTTGGAAACTTCAGACAACGAAATATCGGTGTCGACCTTATGTTCAACCAGGAAATTGTAAATCTCCCGTTCCAGACCGCGCGACGGTATTTCGTTGTTGCTGCCGGTTAGCCGGATATGCGGATCAGATACAAAGTTCATGCCGGCAGGCAGTGCGGCTTGAATCGCCTCCCCGTGGCTGCAATAGTAGAAACGGTGAATCCAGTCGGTAAGCCGCAGCAGCTCATCCGCCAAAACCGGCTCGGAATCAAGCATGCGGACAATATCGCGGGTCTCGAAATCCGGTTTGTCCTGATGAACCCGCACCACCATTCCGATGGCCATCTGGTTTTTCAGTGGCACCCACACACGCATGCCCGGTCGAACGGTTGTATCCGGGGTGCTGCTATTTTTCGTGCCGGGAATCCGGTACGTGAAACAGCGTCTGACGGCTGCATGCAACGCTATATCAGCAAAAAGTGTCATGAGACAAAAGGGGCGTCAATGTGTCAATTGCGGGAAACGGTTTTCCGGATTCGGGACTCCTGGATTCAGATCCCGGTTTCTGTTGTCATAATTCCGAAGGAAGGAGAAAAGATCGTTAACATGATGGAAAGATACTATTACCTTG
>SLLP01000028.1 GCA_007133995.1 Balneolales bacterium | reverse complement strand
ATGGCGGTGAAGAAATAGTTGTTGAGCGGGTTGATCAACATGTCGGGCTGCATGATCTGTGCCGCCGACTGTGTGAAGCCCTGAAGCAGGGGATCGATGCCCGAAGGGATGAAATTGGCGCTAAATCCGCCTGAAACCCCTGCAAAAGCCGCGGCAATACCGGCAAGGGGATGGCGTCCCGCTGCGTAAAAAATGACTCCACCCAGTGGAATAACCAGTACGTAGCCGGCGTCGGCTGCGGTGTGGCTGACGATGGCAACCGCAATCAGCATGGGTGTGAGAAGGGATTTTGGAGTGACGCCGAGAATGTATTTGAGTCCGGCATTGATATATCCCGAGTGTTCTGCGGCTCCGACACCAAGCATGGCCAGCAGCACAATCCCGAGTGGAGCAAACGTGATGAATGTGTTGGTCATGTTGGCCAGGAACATCGCCATCTGACTGCCCGAAAGCAGATTGATGACACGAAGCGTTTCACCTGTTCGCGGATCCGTTTCCCCGAAATCGAAAGGCGCCATGATAGCTGACAATACCCATATGAATATCATCAGCAGGAAAAAGAGAATGGCGGGATCAGGCAGCTTGTTTCCGGCTCTTTCGATGACATCCAGAAAACGGCCCAGTAAACCTGGCTGGTTATCGTTGCTCATAATGTGTTATTTAAAAACAGTAAAAAAAATTATCGGATGCGGTTAAGGCACGGCATGGATCAGCGGAAACGCATTCTAATCTCAATCGGATAGAGATAGAGAAATCCTGTGTATCATGCAAGCAAAAAATGCACCTACCGGATGCGGTAAATTGCGGGAATCTGTTTGGGATCGCTGATGCTGCACTCCATATCCACCAGCTTGCCGTCACCGATGCTGTATATGACACCATGCACTGACAGCTCCTGTCCGTGAAGCCACGCTTTCTGTACTATCGTGCTGCGCCCGAGATTTATTACCTGCTGGCGCACATTCCACTCACATAGCTTGTCAACAACCTTTGCATCTGACAGGCCCTCAAAATCATCAGCGTGATCTTCGTAGATCTGCTTGATCGGACGGATCCAGTTGTCGATGAGGCCGTGATCGGTGGCTTCCAGGGAGGCCTTTACACCGCCACATGAGTAGTGTCCGCATACAATAATATGACGCACTTTCAGCACTTCGACGGAATACTGCATCACGGAGAGGATGTTAATATCACTGTGATGCACCATGTTGGCGATGTTGCGGTGGACAAACATTTCGCCGGGGTCCGTACCGGTTATCTGATCGGAGGGGACCCGGCTGTCAGAGCATCCAATCCACAGAAATTGCGGCTTTTGCTGTTGAGTGAGCCGGTTGAAAAAATCAGAATCCCGCTCTACCATACGCCTTGCCCATTTTTTGTTTTTTTCAAACAGGGCAGAAAATTCATTTTCCATTCTTTTATTTATAGTTTATTTGGAAGGGTTGTGATTTTTGAAATTCTTAAATTAAATGATGAAAGTAAAAGCTAAATGAACCAAATTTCGTATAGCTCAGCCCGTTTGCATATATCAAAGTCTTAACCGGTCGGCTTGAAAAAAATAAGGGAACATAGAGAACTACTTTTTGCCCTACTGTGCGGAGTGCTCCTTCTGAGTGCCTGGCTGTATGAGGTGCTGAGTGAGCCAGGATATACGCGCCCCATACCTGTCTATGCATTGGCGTATTTTTTCGGTGGGTATGATGCCTTCATGCACATGATTTCCAGCCTCAGGCAAAGGAAGTTTGATATTGATTTTCTGATGCTGGTTGCCGCCTCAGGTGCTGCTGTGCTCGGAGCATGGGCCGAGGGAGCGCTCCTGCTGTTCCTGTTCAGCCTTGGACACGCCCTGGAAAATTATGCCATGGGGCGGGCCCGCAAGGCCATAAGGGCACTCGCGGAACTTGCGCCAACCGTCGCACGGATTAAAACGGACAAAGGTGAGTGTGAAGTTGCGGTGGAGGAACTGCAGCCAGGCGACCTGCTGGTGGTCCGTCCGTCCGAACGTTTTCCTTCCGACGGGTTTGTGGTAACCGGGCGCAGCAGTGTTGATCAGGCACCGATCACCGGAGAAAGTGTACCGGTGGACAAGGAGCCGGTGCCGTCACCGGAAAAAGCGCGTAAAAATTCAGATAAACTTGACCAACAGCACCGCATTTTTGCAGGTACCATAAATGGGGACAGCCTGCTGGAAGTGGAGGTGACCAGTCGCGCCGAGGACAGTACCCTTGCGCATGTCATCCGCATGGTAAATGAAGCTGAAACCCAAAAATCGCCTACACAACGTTTTGCGGAGCGATTTGAGCGGGTGTTCGTGCCTGTTGTTCTCGTATTTGTAGTGCTTTTGCATTTTGTATGGATAATTGTTGATGAGCCTTTCGCGGCGTCATTTTACCGTGCCATGGCTGTTCTGGTGGCCGCAAGTCCCTGCGCACTGGCCATATCCACACCGAGCGCCATATTAAGCGGTTTAGCACGTGCAGCCAGACTGGGTGTGCTGGTCAAGGGTGGTCGTCCGCTGGAACAGCTTGGCGGACTCCGGGCCCTTGCCTTTGACAAAACTGGGACGATCACAGGGGGAGATTCGAAAGTGACCGATGTCATTCCTTTGAATGGCCGGGACTCATCGGGACTGATGAGAATGACGGTCGCCGTAGAGCAATTCAGTGACCACCCGCTTGCCCGCGCCGTGGTCCGCGGCGGCAAAGAATGGATAGGCCGCAACTCCGTTCCTCAGGTTCACGATGTTAAAATGGTGACCGGAAAAGGTGTGGTCGGTATGGTTGACGGAAAAGTGGTGACAATAGGTCAGGAGAAGTTGTTTGATGGGGCACTTCCGGATGAAATCAGATTCCGACTGGACGATCTGCATGAAAATGGACGAACCACTATCCTTGTTCAGGAGGAGGATGAATTTGCCGGTATCATCGGCCTGATGGATATGCCACGACCCACCGCACCTGGCGTGATCCGGAACCTCCGGGAGATGGGGATCCGAAGAATTATCATGATTTCGGGAGACCATCAGCGAGTTGCTGACTCCATAGGTGCGCAGGTGGGTGTGGATGAATCCTGGGGTGATTTATTGCCGGAACAGAAGGTGGATGCCATCCGCAAACTCATGGAGCAGGAAAAAGAAGTGGCGATGGTGGGCGACGGTGTCAATGATGCCCCGGCCATGGCTCATGCGACGGTCGGCATTGCGATGGGAGCTGCCGGATCGGATGTCGCCCTGGAAACCGCCGACGTGGCGCTTATGGCCGATGATCTGGGCAAGATGCCTGTCGCAGTCGGGCTCAGCCGCCAGACACGGAAAATCATCCGGCAGAATATCTTCATCAGCCTCGGAATGATCGCCTTTCTGGTGCCTTTTGTGCTTTTCGGTTACGCTGGCATGGGTCTGGCTGTGCTGTTGCACGAAGGATCAACTTTGGTCGTGGTGCTCAACGCGCTACGTCTTCTGGGTTATAATCATCCGGAAATTCAGGCCGAAAGCGCCTCCTTTACAATGGCCACAGCTTCTTCCTGAATCATTTTCAGGTGATCCTTGCCGCGGAAGCTCTCCGCGTAGATCTTGTAGATGTCCTCGGTGCCCGATGGACGCGCAGCAAACCAGCCGTTTTCCGTGACCACCTTGAGTCCGCCGATTGGCGCATCGTTACCGGGAGCACGTGTCAGTTTTTTCAGTATCGGCTCGCCTGCCATGGAATCAGCCCTGATCTGCTCCGGTGAGAGGCTGGCCAACACCCTTTTTTCATCAGGGGATGCGGGGGCATCGATCCGCTCATATACGGGACTTCCGTGTTTCCTTTCAAGGGCAGAATAATGTTCGGCCGGATCCTTGCCGGTTTTAGCCGTTATTTCGGCAGCCAGCAGATTTAATATGATGCCGTCCTTGTCGGTGGACCAGGAGGTGCCGTCAAACCGCAGGAACGAGGCACCGGCGCTCTCCTCCCCGCCGAATCCGTAGGATCCGTCAAGAAGCCCATCCACAAACCACTTGAAACCGACCGGAACTTCGGCAAGCCTGCGGTCCAACGCCTTTGCCACCCGGTCGATCATGCTGCTGGATACCAGTGTCTTGCCGATAGCCGCATCAGCCCGCCACTTCGGCCTGTTCTGGAACAGGTAGTTTATGGCCACGGCGAGGTAGTGGTTCGGGTTCATCAGGCCGGCTGATGGCGTCACAATGCCGTGGCGGTCAAAATCGGGATCGTTTCCGAAAGCGAT
>SLLP01000119.1 GCA_007133995.1 Balneolales bacterium | reverse complement strand
GCCAGATACCTCTCGTAACGGTTGCCGATTTTGAGGAAGGGATCGGCCCCGGCCGCATCACCAGACTGGATTTACTGCGGACGGCCACTGTGGAGGCTGATGCCGGGCCGGGTTACAGCGGCCCGCAGATATTGATGCGGGTTCAGGATTACCTGGATGAGTACCGCGCGGCTTTGCCATCGGGATACACCATGAAGTACACCGGGGAGAGTGAAGATCAGGAAGAGAGTTTCAGTTTCCTTACGCTGGCACTGCTTATCAGTTTTGTTCTCATTTTTCTCGTTCTGCTGGCGAAGTTCAATAGTCTCATCATTCCTTTTATCATAGTCATCGCTGTAGGGCTGAGCCTGCTTGGTGTGATACTGGGCCTGATTGTTACGCGTACGGAGTTCAGTGTGATGGTGTTCGTGGGGGTAATCAGTCTTGCCGGCATTGTTTGTATCAACAACATCGTTCTTGTCGAGTATATCAAACAGCTGATGGATAAGGGGATGCCGCGTATGCAGGCGATTATCGAGGCGGGTTCTATTCGACTGCGTCCGGTCTTGCTTACGGCACTGACTACGATCCTTGGGCTTATCCCGCTTACATTCGGGATTGATATTGATTACATCGGGCTGTTGACCGATTTTGATCCCGCATTTCAGCTTGGAACGGAGAGCACACAATTCTGGGGACCGATGGGCATCACCATCATAAGCGGACTCATGTTTGCCACGTTTCTGACACTGGTCATTGTGCCGGTGATGTACTCTGTCTTTGATTCGCTGTCAGGCCGTGTTGCGAAAGCTTATCGTTCACGGGAATGAGGCGAAGTCCGCACCACTACGGTACAGCGGGAGATACAAACCAAACGGTCTTTGTCGTCGGTAATGTGTACTTCCCAGACATGCAGGCTTTTTCCCAGGTGTACCGCACTGGCCTCGGCATGTACGGAACCGCTTTGGACCGGCAACAGGTGATTGGCATTGATTTCCGCCCCGGCAGCAATTTCACTGTCCGGGTCAATGAGCATCACACTTCCCAGGGAGGCCACAGTCTCGGCGAGAGCAACCGATGCGCCTCCGTGAAGCAGACCAAATGGCTGTCTCACCGTATCTGTTACCTGCATGCTTGCTCGTACGTGGCCGCGCTGAATGTCGGTGATCTCAATGGAGAGCGTTTCGGTCAGACCCGGCCGGCCTTCTCTTTTCAAGCGGTTCCAGCGCTCCTCAAACTCCGGTGCAATCGTCATGGTGCCAATTTGTCTTGAGATTCTGTTATCAGATATAAAAAAATGAGAAGCACTAGCAACTGAGAAACCCGGATATCCTGGCAACTCAGAAACCTGACTAAATCGGGAAGCTCGGAAACCGGAAATTCAAAAACGTGTTACGGAATCACCTCGGAGCCGGATATTCCCTTCTATAACCGATACAGCCTCACCGGCAATCTCAATGACACTGACCTCTCCGTCTTTGATCATCATGTTTACATGAACAATCCCTGGCCGGTTGATATTGTCGCCCTGAAGGCCACGGAAAGAGAAATGCTTCTTCTGTTTGTCAAGAAATCCATTAACCCATAGAAATGCTGCCATTGGTCCATTTGCCGTACCTGTGACCGGATCCTCGAGGATACCGAGTGAGGGAGCAAAAAAACGCATCACCCAATCCTCTTCCAAATCTCCCGTATCGGTGGTTACGACGGCAAAGCCGTTCAGGTCATGACGTTCATTGAGTTTACGCAACAGATGCTGATTGGGTTCGAGGGTCTCCAAACTCTCCAGGTTTCGCACCGGCACATAGCAGAAACCGTTGCCGGTGATTTGCGGCTTTACTTTCTGGCTCAGCTCAATGTCAGAAAGCCCAAGCGCTCCACAAAGATAGCGAGTATCTCCAGGATATGGGAAGAACTGTGGCGGCGGAATGGTGAATTTGATGTAGGGACGGAGATCAAACCACTCCACATCAACGGTCAGCACGCCGATGCGTGTTTCAACGAGAAACGACTGAGGTTCATTAACTTGCAGCCCGAACTCACCCTCCTCGGCCAGAACATGGAAAGCAGCTATGGTAGCATGGCCACACAGATCCACTTCCTGTGTCGGCGTAAACCAGCGGAGCCTGAGATCGTTGTTTTCACTTTCGGCCGGGAGGACAAAGACAGTTTCGGAGACATTAATCTCACGTGCAATATTCTGCATGTCAGTTGCCCTGAGTTTTTCGGCGCTTGTGACTACACCGGCCGGGTTGCCGGTGAATGGTTTACGGGTAAAGGCATCAACCTGACGAAAGCGGACAATAGATGCGGCCATGCTGATCTGGTCCTGTGGTGAGTTTATAGAAAATTATCTAATTAAAACTTAATCGATTTCGAGAAGTTCTACATCAAAAATAATGGTGGCATTCGGTGGAATAACCTGACCGGCGCCCTGTTCACCATAACCAAGTTCAGGTGGTATTACAAGTGTTCTTTTTTCACCTACGGCCATGTCAAGCAGGCCTTCATCCCATCCGGGAATGACCTGCCCCTGGCCAACCTGAAACACGAATGGCTGGTCTCTGAGGGTAGAGCTGTCGAACATGGTACCGTCCTGCAGATAACCGGAGTAGTGAACGGATACCATATCTCCGGTATCGGGTGACGAGCCATCACCTGCTTCGTGGACATAGTACTGGAGTCCGCTTTCCATGGATTCCAGAGCGGATTCATCGTAATCCCATGGTGTCGGTGGCTTCATGATGGATATAAGTTCGATATCCATTTGGATGTTTTCTCCGCCGGGTATGAAGCCCTCTACACCCTGTTCTCCGAAAGCGAGATTAGGCGGGATGACAAGTTTGCGTTTTCCCCCTTCACGCATGCCGATCATTCCTTCATCCCATCCCTGTATCGGAAGCTGGCCAACTCCTACCTGAACCACAATCGGTTCATCACGTTCGTATGTAGATTCGAATACCTGGCCGTCTTCAAGAGAGCCTCTGAAGTGAATGGTTAAAAAATCATTGACGTTTGCTTCTTCGCCGGTACCGACTTCAACGTCGGTAATTTCGAGTCCATCTTCGGTTACGGTAGTACCGTTTTCACTGCAGCTCCAAAGCGTAAAAGTCAGTATTAATGCAGAAATGTAGAATGTGAGTTGTTTCATATGTGCGATAATTATTTGTTTTGGTACGTGCATCCAAGAATAGCGGATTTTATAACGATTTCATAGTTAAAATCTATCGTAAAAATAACGTTTGATTTTCGGAATACTTGTTGATGATTTTTAAATCATGAAATAGGCAGGTGAACAATGATACTATCCGAAGGTACCACCAAGAAGGTACCACCAAATAGTGAGCTCAATTTTTCATTGATCGTGGAAGTGCTCAATGATATTGGCAAGCTGGTAAAGCTCGCTGATGCCAAAGACCGGTTTGCAACCCGTTTTTATAGAACGTATGAAGTGAGACAGTAAGTGTCGGGCGGGTTCGCGGTAGTCAAATCTCATGATCTCCGGTGTATCCTGTTTTGCACCATCCCGAATCCATTTTTTTATGATATGCTGATTGATTTGACAGACAGCGGCCATCTTTTTCCCGATCAAAAAACGGGAGTGTCGGTTTTCCAATCCGTATGGATTCAAAAATAGAGAGCTGGTTGAGCCGTTGCCAAAGCGAATGTGCAGATGCTGCATCACAGGTAATCCGACATCCTGATCGGTCGGGATGTGCACATCGCCCTCAAAACGCAGCAGCTGGCTTCGGCTCCATTCCAGGCTTAGCGACACCTCTTCAAGCAGAATGCGGTAAAGTGTTCTGGAATCAGGGGTGTGCTCTGGTCCGGACCATTCCCTGTGTATGTGAATTTTTCCCGGGGGTGTGATGTGGTTAAACAGCCACTGGGTTGCAGGTGAATAGTGAGACCACATCGAAAACATAATAATTGCCGTGGATTCCTCGGAAGCTTCAAACCATTTTCTGATTTCTCGGTGATCGGTGGGCAGAGGTGCGACCCAGAGAATGTGGACCCCGCGTTTGAGTGCAGATAGAAACGAATGAGTGTTTGTTTCCGGGGAAGAGGCATCATTGAGAATGATACATGCGGTCACATCATCCAGCACATCAATATTTCGGGCCATGACTACTTCATGGACACCCGCGATGAATCTGAGATGCTGTTCCCAGGTCAGTGCCATGGGTTCCGGACCGGTGATGCCGACTTTCATACATTTTTATAAAGTATCAGAGAACCGCTGTCAACGAGGCATGATCACAGCGAGGATCAGATAAAATAGAATAAATGAACCAAATCCAAAAATCGCCGCCAATACAAATATTATGCGAACGAGGGTGCTGTCCCATCCCAGGTATTCTGCTATGCCGCCGCAAACACCGAGCAGCACCTTGTCCGTTGCTGATTTTGTGAGTCTATTTGTCATTGCCATATCATTTCATAGTCAAGGTGAAAGGTTCCTTTAATGTCATACGCCGTAAATCAAGCGAATGTTTCATCTGTTTAAATCAACTAAGATTCATATTGTCAGAATAAACTCACATGACAGGATTTAATCATTCCTCTGTGTGTCAGCCGGAGGCTGTCATGTACATTTCATCTGTTTATAATGATTGATTCATAAGGTCACATAGAAAGTTCATGACGGTTATAATCATGCTCCTGTGTGAAGGGTTGCCGTTATGGACATTTCATCTTGATAATGTTCTTGAGGTGACATCGGAACTAGGCCGGAACGAATCTCGCTGTAATCTTCTTTCTTGAATCACATGCATCTGAAGAAAAATATGGTTTAATTCAATTATGAAGAACTCTTTTCAAGCAACCCTGGACAAGATCAAGCGAGACGCAGAGTCGGGGAAGCAGAAAAAAACCGAAACTTCAAAAAATACTGGCAGTTCGGATGTAGTGCTATACGTACACCAGGATCAACTCAATTTAAAAGTTTTTCCGAACGAGATCATTCGTAAAAAACCGCGTCTCGTTCTAATTGAGTCAACTGCCGATGCCTCATATTTACCCTTTCATAAAAAGAAGCTGGTATTGGAATGGAGCGCCCGCCGTCATTTTGCCATCGAGGCCGTAAAGGAGGGATTCCCGGTCGTCTATCTCCAGACGGACACATCTTCAGACAAGGCTCTCAAAGTCGTTCTCAAAAAAAACAGTAACGCAAATATCATTTGTATGCAGCCTGCGGAGTTCACCCCGCGCAGGCGGTTTGAAGCGCTGAAATCGGAATTCGACTCACGTTTTGAGATCATTCCAAATACCTTTTTTATGGCTGACCCGTCCAAATGGGCTGAAAAAGTGCGCTCCGGTTACCGGATGGAGTTCTTTTATCGTGAGATGCGCAAGCACACGGGATATCTGATGGATAACGGCAAGCCTGCAGGGGGGGGATGGAATTATGATGATAAAAACAGGCAGTCGCTCCCAAGTGAAATTGAAGTGTCTGATTTTACCGGTTTTAAACCGGACGAAGTCACCCGAGAAGTGCAGAATGTGATTGATGAACTGTTTCCTGAACATTTCGGATCAACAGATGGATTCAGGTATGCGGTTACCCGAAAGGAGGCACTGGAAGTACTTGAACATTTTATAGATAGCAAATTAACGTACTTCGGACCTTACCAGGATGCGATGGCGGCGGGTGATCCGTTTCTTTTTCACTCGTTATTGTCGCCGTGCTTGAATCTTGGGCTGCTTACGGCGCGTGAGGTTTGTGATGCAGTGCTGAATGCTTATGAAAAGGCTGCTCAATCGAACAAGGATGGTAATAAATCCCAAAACAGATCCGGTAAAAAGCATAGTGCCAAGGACAATGTAATTCCACTGAATTCCGTAGAAGGTTTTATCCGGCAAATACTTGGATGGCGCGAGTACATTCGAATCTACTATGAAGCGATGATGCCGGAGGTTCGTGAGTCCAATTTTTTCTCGTATAAACAAACACTTCCGGATCTGTATTGGAGTGCCGATACGGAGATGAAATGCATGCAAGAAGCTGTTGAGAGTGTCAGGAAGCATGGGTACGCCCATCATATTCAGCGTCTGATGGTACTCAGCAATTTCAGTAATCTGACGGCATCAGACCCCCGTAAGCTGCTTGACTGGTTCTGGTTTGCATTTGTGGATGCTCACGAATGGGTGGTACTGCCTAACGTTCTCGGGATGTCCACTTTTGCCGATGGTGGCGTACTGGCATCCAAACCGTATATTGCCGGTGGGAATTATATACGAAAAATGAGTGATTATTGCAGTGGATGCCGGTACCGTGTACAGGATCGTACCGGAGAAGATGCCTGTCCGTTCAATTATCTGTACTGGTCCTTTGTCGACCGTGAGCGCGAGCATCTCAAAAAAAATCCGCGCATCGGGTTCATGCTGAAAACCTGGAACAAAAAAAGCGAAGATGAGAAAGAGGAGATCCGCAAGATGTCCGATAAATTCATTGACAACCTGAAGCGGTATAAGCAGATGGATACCGCTGAAAAAAGGAAAACTGATTTTTTAGAGTCCTGACAGCTCATGAAAAATATCAATTCACATCGCAAGAACATCCGAGTCAAAGGTGAGGCTAATGGCGAGTACGTGCTCTACTGGATGCAGATCAATCGACGGCTGCAGTACAACTTCGCATTGGAATATGCTGTTGCATACGCAAACAGAATAGGTCGACCGTTGGTGATACTGGAGGGTCTGGCATGCGATTACCCCTGGGCAACTTCCAGGACATCAACCTTTATACTGGAGGGTATGGCCGAGCATGCGGGACACCTGCGTGATGCCGTATCTGTTCTTTATATTCCATATCCGGAGCAAAAGAGCGGAAGTTTTGATAAGCTTGTGCGTGATCTGTGTAGCAGGGCTGCCATCCTGATATCTGACGAATACCCGGTTTTCATTATGCGTGAGCGCAATGAGAAGCTGGAAAAAGAACTTAAAATACCATTTCACACCATTGACTCGAATGGGATCATTCCGATGGCACTCTCGGACAAAGCGCCGTATTCCGCTTATGTATTCAGGCGGATGATGCAGAAAATGTTCCGGGAGTGCTGGGAGCATCCGCCACAGCAGCACCCGCTCAAGGGATTGCAAAATCATGGTCTTCCCGATCTCCAGAATGAAGTTATGGATAAGAGAAAAACGGGATTGGATCGCCTGGAGTCATCCCGGAACATTGAAGATTTCGTAAACGGTCTTTCCAGTTTGAACAATGGTATCGGTTCAATTGAGATAAAAGGCACACGAAAGGCGGCACTGGAGCGTCTTGATGCGTTTACCGGCAACGATCTGCTCCGTTATGATGATGACCGCAACGATCCGGACAAGGAGCGCACCAGCCGGTTAAGTCCATGGCTGCATTTTGGAAAGATTTCTGCTTTTGAAGTGGTGAAGGAGGTCTTTGCCATGCAGCCAAAGGGCTGGGACATAGGCGATACCCGCCCTGTCAATGGAAAGCGCAGCGGTTTTTTTGGCGGGCATGCATCCATCGAATCCTTTCTGGATGAGATTATCACATGGAGAGAAACCGGGTTTCATTTCGCGCTGCATACTTCTGAGTACGATCAGTTTGACTCACTGCCCTCGTGGGCTCGTGAAACGCTTTCGGAACATTCGTATGATCGTCGCGAACATGTCTACAGCTATGAGGAGCTGGCAGAAGCAGGGACTCACGATCCTGTCTGGAATGCCGCTCAGATGCAGCTAAGGGAGGAGGGACGCATTCACAATTATCTGAGAATGCTATGGGGCAAAAAAGTGTTGGAATGGACCCCTGATCCGCAGACGGCATTGGAATACCTGATTGACCTTAATAATTACTATGCGATTGACGGTCGCGATCCCAACAGCTATTCCGGGATTTTCTGGATTTTTGGTCGTTTTGACAGGGCGTGGGGACCGGAGCGTCAGATATACGGGAAAATTCGCTATATGAGCAGTGACAGCGCCCGAAAAAAAATCAAGATGGAGAACTATCTGAAGCGGTATTCGGGTTTGTAAAGCGGACTGTCCCCATCGCCTGCGATGTGTGAAATGAGATTGATCAGGTCCTTTTCCCTGATGCCGGCGGCTTCGGCAATCTCACTGTGATCCAGTTTCTGTTTGCTAACACCGGTGGCGAGGTTGGTGATGAGCGATATGCCGAGGCAGGTCATTTTCAGGCGTATTGCTTCGTATAGTTCGGCAGCGGTGGACATGCCGACCGCATCGGCACCCATGATCCGGAAGGCGCGAATTTCAGATTTGGTTTCGTATACCGGACCCTTGGCGTAGAGATAGCATCCGCGATTAACGGAAATTCCGGCGGTTGCAGCCAGCCGGGTTACCTCTCCAACCAGATTGTCGTTAGCGTAGCGTTGATTGAAACGTTGCGTATGTGGGCTCACTTTGAACGGCAGACTGATGATGTCATCAATGAGCATCAGGTCTCCCACCCTGAATCTGAAATTGATGCCCCCGGCGGCATTCGTGACCAAAAGTGCATTGCAGCCCAGTGCATTGGCTAATCGTACAGGCAGGATGGTGCGCTCAAATGGATACCCTTCGTAGTGATGAAATCTGCCGGACCATGCCAGAATTTTTCGCTTTCCAATGTCGCCGAGATAAAGCGCACCGTCGTGACCGGCGACACTTGTAGACGGAAAACCGGGGATTTCAGAATAGGGGACCTTGACAGGATCCCTGATTGCCCGCGTGAAGTTGCCCAATCCGGAACCGAGAATAATGGAGCAGTCCGGAACTCCAATGCCCTCATGCTTTAGAAAATCAATAGCCGGCTTAAGTTGCGTTTCCACTAACTTCTGATTTGATTTGCTCGACTTCATATCCTTTTTTTTCATCGTAGCTTTTCAGGATGGAGATCGCTCCGTGACATCCATGATATGTAAGGATAAAGTACTTCTCTTCAAGTGCCTTTCGCAAATAGATATCTCTTTTTTCCTGGCTCTGCTTGCCGTCAAAGTCGAATTTGGCTGTAAATTTCCGGTTTATTGCCTCGGGGCGTCCGAGCACGTCCCCCAGCATCATCGCTTTTTCATTGCCATTGTGATAGAAGATACCCTGATGAAACTCGGTATGCCCACCGATGGTCTTCATGGTGATGAAATCCTGTTCGGGCGTGTGGTTCTCAATGAACCGAAGGTCGGCATGGGTCTCCAGGAAGATCGCCCAGCGCAGCACTGCCTGTTCATCATTGTTATCGGCCTCTTCCACAAAACGCTGCCAGTCCCTGCCTGAAAGCCAGATGACGGCATTCGGAAAGGTCAGGTCGTAGGTTCCGTAGCGCTCAGTAAGCAAACCGCCAATATGATCGAGGTGGGCATGGCTGCAGTAGACGTGCTGGATGTCTTCGGGGGTGCATTTGTGCCTTTCCAGATTTTTTGTAACAAGGGTGTGGTGATCGGTGGAGTGACCGTTAAAAGGTCCGAGGCCTGCATCAATGAGTGCCGAAAAGGTACCGTTACGAATCAGAAAGGGATTGATTCCAAGTTTGAACTCACCTTTTTTGGGCTTCTCTCCGGCAGCAATGGGCATGAACCTGCCATCATCTCCAACAGAAAAAGTACCCTCATGAAGCGCAGCAATCATGATTCGGGTCGATTCTGATCCTTTTTTTCTTCCTCCTGCTTCCGTTCCAGCTTCTCCTCGTGCCGGTCGTAGGCCTCGATGATATCCCGGATCAGTTTATGACGAACCACGTCATTCTGATCCATGTAAACGAATGCAATGCCTTTTATTTTCTCGAGGATATGCTGGATGGTTTTGAGACCGGAATGCTCATTTTTCGGAAGGTCGGTTTGGGTGAGATCACCGGTGATGATAGCCTTGCTGTTGACACCCAGCCGCGTAAGGAACATTTTCATCTGCGTCTGAGTGGCGTTTTGTGCTTCATCCAGGATCACAAAGGCGTTGTTTAGTGTGCGTCCGCGCATGTAGGCCAGTGGAGCTATTTCGATGATGTTCTTACTCAGGTTCATCTCGAGCTTATCGAAATCCATCATCTCTTCGAGCGCATCGTAGAGGGGCCTCAGGTAGGGGTCAATTTTCTCCCGAAGGTTACCGGGCAGAAATCCGAGGCTTTCGCCCGCCTCGACAGCAGGTCGAACAAGAACTATTTTTTTTACCTGGCGCTCTTTGAGAGCCCGAACGGCAAGGGCAACCGAAGTGTAGGTTTTACCAGTGCCGGCCGGACCGATTGAAAAAACAATATCATTATCATTAGCTGCTTTAACAAGCACCTTCTGGTTTGGCGTCCGGGCAATGACTGGTGCACCGGTAGTGGTGTACAGCAGGGTTTCATTCGGAGAGATGGTCACCTGTCTGAGCAGGCGGTCGCTTTTCTGCAAAGCAAGAAGAGTGGACAGGTCATTATCGGTCACTGCTCCATTTCTACGGGCAAGCCGGATAAGTTCCTTGATAATGGCTTCGATTGCCTCAAACTGTTCCGGCGGACCGGTAACCTTGATCTCGTTTCCGCGAACGGTTAGTTTGCTTTTTTCGAATGCTTCATCGATCTGTTTGACAATCCGGTCATTCAGACCCAGCACCACGACCGGGTCCACATTGTCGATGAAAATGGATTTTGATTCGAGTTGTTCTGCAGAGGGTATGATAGTGTCAGTCAATTCTTATTTACAAGTTTGTGGTTACACATATATGGAACGATATCCGGCTGCTGCATCATTCCGCAAAGCCTCAACTTCTCCGGCAATATTGTCGCTTTTAAAAACACTGCTTCCCGCAACAAGGACGTCGGCTCCGGCATCGGCGATTTCGCGGACATTGTTACTACCCACACCTCCATCCACCTCAATCAGGAAACGGCACTGCAACTCTTCACGGACAAGCCTAAGCGCCCTGAGGCGATCATAACTGTAATCAATGAATTTCTGTCCGCCGAAACCGGGATTGACGGTCATCAGCAGAATCAGGTCGACGTTATTCAAAATGGCACGGAGTGAAGAAAGTGCGGTTCCGGGATTAACGGCCACACCGGTGAGGCAACCGTGTTCGCGGATCTGCTGCAAGGTCCTGTGGATGTGATGGCATGTTTCGATATGCACGGTAATGAGATCGGCGCCTGCCCTGGCAAAATCGGCAATATAACGGTCGGGGTCGCTGATCATGAGATGCACATCGAGGAAAGCGTCAGTTATGCCATTGACGTTTTCTACGATATCCGGACCAAAGCTGATGTTGGGCACAAAATGGCCGTCCATGATATCACAATGAATCCAGGGAGCTCCGCCATTCACTGCCTGCTGAATGTCGTTTTCTAGGTTTTTGAAGTTGGCGGCAAGTATGGATGGAGCGATGATCGGGGGCGGACTTTTAAACAGATCGTTCATAGCATAATATCAAGATCAATTGGTCAGTTCTAATTCCGGTTCCGGTTAATTCTGGTTATCAGAGTTGATTTCAATGTCAAATTCAGGATCCGTTTCCTGGGAGGATTCTGACTCATCAATAATCAGTGGACCGGTCTCCTCTTCTTCATCTTCACTGGGACTCACAGACACTACCAGGTCAATGGCCGTACCTTCAAATACATGCGGTTCGTCGTCGGGATCGTAGCCAAGCACGGTGTTGGGTGCCACCTGGACGGTGGCTTCAAAATGGATCGTACCTACACGAAGACCTGCTTCTCGAAGTGTATTTTGTGCCTCTGTCAGATGCATGTTGGAGATATCCGGAACACGCACCATGGTGCTGCCGAGTCCGTCACCGACAGTAAGGTCAACGGTGGTATTCTGGGTGACCCTTCGTCCGGAGGGGATGGATTGGCGAAGAACGCTGTTGCGGAAGCGGGAGGATTCATAGGTTACGTTGCCCAGCTGGAGTCCGGAGTTTTCAAGCTGAATGGTCGCGTTTCTGAGGGAAAGATTCTCGATATCGGGCACCACAACGGTAGGAGTGGTTGTGGCGTTGATGGTGATGTATACTTTCCGGTTTGGTTTGACTATCATTCCGGCGTTGGGTGCCTGGTCGATAACAAAGTCGGGTGGGAATGCTTCGTTTGAGCGTTTGGCGACCAGTTCATGCCGAAGATTGCGAGACTCAAGCTTGCCGGCCGCTTCCTCAAGAGGCATGCGGGTTACATCGGGTACGGTGATACCATGACCGTAATTGGTGTAAGCCGGCATAATGACACGGTCCATGGCGATAAGTGTGACAACGCCCAGAAGTATCAAACCTGCAATAAAATAATAGAGTTTGCGGTCTGTAAAGAAATTGATCAGAAATTGCAATACCTTGTTCATGTTGTTCCAGGTTTTCATCACGTCAAGTTACTTGCTTTTATTTAAAAACGTAAATGGAATCCTAATGTTGGCCGCAATCCGTAATCCATGGATGCGGTGGGTTGCACACGGGCTTCTCGTAATTTCTGAGTGAAGTAGGCATCAAAAGCTGAAAAGAAGTGATTGGCCACCAGAAGAGTGAGCATGTTTCGGGCTACACTGAGATCGTCATTGAAATCAAATCCGACCTGGGCGTGATACCAGAACTGTTCAGGCATGATACCATCGTCAATGCTGAACTGGTCGTTTTGCATGATGTCCCATTCTCGCCAGCCAGGCCCGAACTGGAAGTACTTGCTCATCAACTCATAATACTGTTGTGATCCGTAATCGGGAAGGTCGTGGGAGAAGGCAAAACCAGTGGCATAGAAGCTGTTGCGTTCGGCCTGGTTAAGCTCGTCAATATCAATCAGGTTCCAGTCGATGTCAATGTCGAAAGCAGGATCAATTCCACCAAAGAGCTCCCCTTCGCTATAGATGTTTTTGCCTTCATCCGTCAGTAAAGCATGGAATGATTTTTCATGCTCATTACCATGATAGAGTACCAGGTATTGGGCATACTGAACGACACTCCAGTGTTCATTTCCAAATTCTTCGTAATGACGTTCACCTTCACGACCGCGATTCTCACGGTGGATGTAAATTCCGATGGCAGTTGCTTCTGCAGCTACAAAAAGTGCGGTTTTCCACCATTGCCGGTTTGCAGCCTGACCCAGACCAGGCAAAGCCGCCGAAGCCAGGAATGCAAACCCGGGATTGGTGCTGATGGAATGCATAAATCCGGAGTTCCAGCCTTTGCCGTTCATGTCGGCGCCGGTAATATAGCGTGGTCCGGGCAGGACGGGTGAAAGGCGGAGATCAGCTGAAGACAAACGCACCGATTCTTGCTGTTCCTGCTGTCCGGATGAAAGTTTCGTTTCCGCCGCATTGAATGGTGCTCCGGGACCTGCAGTCGGTATTGCAGATGTGACTGCAGACACGATGGGTGTTGATGGAGATACCGACACCTTCTGAGCCAATACGTAATCCGGAAGACCAGGAATGATCACGGCAATGATTATTGCAAAAAGACAGAATTTAGTGGTGATTCCAGGGTTGCTCATAGTGGAAGCCGGCGACAAAGTTGTTGGATATCCTTTCATCAGAATTCAAAATCAAATAATATGCCAAAATTAATTAAAATCTGGTTCCCATAGGTTACCCTTCCGGATGGTGTTTCTGTTATAAACGCATCCGGCAGCTGTAAATCGTATGCGTTAAAACCGTAGGCGCTACTCAGGAAAAAGCTCGTCGGAAAGAAGTAGTAGGAATTCATACCAATGCGCAGTTCGGCTCCCACTCCGGTTTTAATATTTTTGTCAATATTCAGCGGACCGCCCCAGCCGTTTCCGGCTTCGGCGAAAAGTCTCAGAAAAACTTTGTCAAGGGTTACGCGCCCCATTTGTCGGTAGATATCGGTTTTCAGCGGAATAAACCACGAGAGGGTAGAAAAAGCTGTTGTAGTGCCGCCAAGGGCGAAGAACGGATAGCTGCGCATCCCAATCAACCCGCCAATGTAATCGAGGTAAAAAAAATCATCGGGACTGTCAAAATAGGTAAAAAAGCGGGTTCGCATGTTGAACCGTTGATTTCGTAAATCAAATCCCAGTCGCAAATCGGCCTCAACCGAATGGTTGTTGTACGAATTGTAAATCGGTACGAGTGTTCCATCGCGTATATCATACGAATCAAGCAGCTCGCTGGGTTCGTAGCTGTAGCGGAGCAGGCCACGCCAACCGACCGGTGCGATGGAGCCGTGCCGATCCGGAAGTGAGAGGTCGAAGATCCAGGCTGTGGTCCAGGTGGATCCGACATAGTAGCGGGATGTGGATCCGGGCACTTCCTGGCGGAACTCCCTGGAGAAAAAGGAGTCGGTTGATACGCGGTAGGGACTGTAATAATAGCCCAGCTCGATCAGGCTCCAGCGATTGATCTTGCTGATCAGATTGACCTCGACCTGCCACATGTTGTAGGCAATGTCGGTGGAGGTGGTATCGGGCAGGCAGGAGGTGCAAGGGAATTCTTCTATCTGCAGACCGTCCTGCACATTGCGCCGGATGTTGAAAAACGAAACAGAGACCGTCGGCGACCAGTGCCGCTTTATAAAAGGGAGGCCGGCATATTCCGCCTCCAGGAAGAGGTCGCGGTCCAGGTTGACCAGGCGGCCGGGTCGAAAGAAGTTGCTGATGCCGTCGCTGTCCCGGGAACCGGGTCCGAAGAGTGCACCGCCGAATATGCTGAAGCGCTCCCGCATTTCACGTGAGGCAAAATAGGCTCCGATTTTGACATCACGCCACATGTTTGCGCCAAGATCGTCGAAACGCCCGTCGGTGAGCAGTGTCGTGTTACTGCCACGCAGCCGCGAGTAGTTGTCGAATCGCAGTACCGGATAGAACTGGAAAGAGGTGAATTGATCGGCGTAGCTATAGAATTGGCGGTCGGATGAGGAACCCCTTGTCGGAATGTGGTAGTGGTATACACCGGTATCGGCTACAGCGATCGCCTCATTCGATAGCGGATTAAGATCGGTGTCGTCAAACCGGTTGAGTGACCGCATAGAGGTGCCGCCGGTATCATCGGTAACACCGGTACTACCAGCGCTTCCGGTGCTTCCGGTGCCTCTGACACCGTGATACCCGGTTCCGATATCTCCCGAGACTCTGAATTCCGGAAGATCCATCCCGCTCAGATCCAGAAGCGCAATTTTATATCCATCAGACACATATTCGGAGTAGAGCATCTCGTCCCTTTCGGGATGAGGGTGAGGCATAAATGCGCCTCCAACTACATTGGTAAGCTGTTGAATAGTGCCATCAGCAAGCGATATCCGGTAGATATTAAACACACCGTCATGATCGGCGCTGTAGTAGAGCCACTTCCCATCCTGGCTCACGGCTGGATCACGGTAATCCACAACCGGATCGGTCAGTACCGGGGTCATTTCGTATCGGTTGTCCGGATCATCGCCGAGTGTGAATTTGTAAATCCCGCGATGAGCGGTGTGAGAGTAAGCGGCATAGAGCGATTGCCCATCGGGGTGCCAGGCCGGACCGTAAAGCTGTTCACTGTTGCGAAACTCGGTTATACGAATCAGAGAG
>SLLP01000159.1 GCA_007133995.1 Balneolales bacterium | reverse complement strand
GGCTTGAAATCAAAGCGGTGGAAGAGGCGCTTGAAAAGGACCATTTCGGCCTTGAAAAACCAAAGGAACGCATTCTCGAGTATATTGCAGTCCTGAACCTGGTAAAAAAAATCCGCGGTCAGATTCTGTGCTTTGTGGGTCCGCCAGGCTCGGGAAAAACCAGTCTCGCAAAGTCCATCGCTGATGCGATGAACAGGAAAATGATCCGTATTTCCCTTGGGGGAATAAGTGACGAAGCTGAAATACGTGGCCATCGCAAGACCTACATCGGCTCCATGCCCGGACGCATCATTCAGGCAATAAAAAAAGCCGGAACAATGAATCCGGTGATCATCCTGGATGAAATTGACAAGCTTGGCCGTGATCTGCGGGGCGATCCTTCTTCTGCCGTTCTTGAAGTGCTTGATCCGGAGCAGAATGATACTTTTAATGATCACTACATGGATCTGGATTTTGATCTTTCGCAAGTCATGTTCATTACCACGGCTAATGTGGCAAGCCATATTCAGCCGGCCCTTCTTGACAGGATGGAGGTGATACCGCTGCATGGTTACCTCGAGCATGACAAGATCGAGATTGCAAAACGGCATCTTTTACCCAAGCTGCTGAAGTCACACGGTCTGGTGCCTTCCCGAGTTCATTTCAGGGATGAGGCCATACGTCTTGTCATCCAAAAGCATACTTCCGAGGCCGGAGTTCGTGTACTGGAGCAGAATCTGTCCTCCATTTGCCGCAAGGTAGCAAAAAGGATAGTGCAGGAGCAGAAAGAAGGCAAACGTATTTCACGTATAACCATCAATCCGAAACGGGTCCGGGAATTTCTCGGAGTGGAGAAGTATAAGGATCGGGAACTCGAGAAAATTGACAAGGTGGGAAGTGTCAACGGTCTTGCATGGACCAACACCGGTGGCAGTATTCTCAACCTTGATGTCGCCCGGATGTTCGGCAAGAACAAGCTCCTCATGACCGGTCAGCTTGGCGATGTAATGAAGGAGTCGGCCCAGGCCGCCCTCACCTACATTCGCTCCCATGCAGCTGACTTCGATCTGCCGGAGGATTTCTTTGAAAAAAACGAGATCCATGTGCATATCCCCGAAGGAGCCATACCAAAAGACGGTCCCAGTGCTGGAATGGGTATTGCACTGGCCATGATCTCCCTGCTATCCAACGTCCCGGTTCGACATGATGTGGCGGTAACCGGTGAACTCACGCTTCGCGGTGAGATTTATGCCATCGGCGGCCTCAATGAAAAACTTCTCGCCGCCCAGCGCAAGCAGATTAACAAAGTGATCATTCCAGCTGAAAATATCCCTGATCTGGAGGAGATCCCGGAAAAGGTAAAACAGGGCCTTCAGATTGTAGGTGTAAACCACATTTCTGAAACACTGCCTCACATTTTCCGTTCACTCCGTTTTTCATCCTCAAGGACCGCTGCTATTTCAAAGAACAAGGATCGCACCGGCAAAAAGCGCACGGTATCACAATAGCACTGACTTGCCGGCAAACCAACCGGACCACATGCATCCACATGCCCCGGTTTCGGGAGGATGCGCACCAACTCATTTCCGCGGTATCAGATGAAGACGTTCAACCGCTTCATCCAGTCTTGCCACAAGAAACCCTGGTGCGCCACTCTCAACGAATAGTTGCTTATTAGAGCACCTTTTCACCAAATCCTTACATCGTTTTTTTGTTTATTTTGTGATGATTCCTATTCAACGCTGCCAATAATCCGCTGATGACTAAAGAATTTACCCAGGAACAACTTTATGAGAACGACCGGGAGGAGTTCACCCGGTACGATCTTGATGTACCTGAAGGTCATCACGAACAGATGCGGCTGGATAAATACATCACCCAATTCATCCAGAATGCAACCCGGAACAAGGTCCAGGAGGGCATTCGCAATGGATGGGTGAGGGTTAACGGACTGCTGGAAAAAGCATCCTACCGCGTGCAGCCGGGTGACCAAATCGTCATCATCATCCCAAAAGCACCACCGCCGGAAACACGGGCCGAAAACATCCCGTTGGATATCGTTCATGAAGATGATGACCTCATCGTAATCGACAAGCCGGCCGGAATGGTGGTGCACCCGTCCTACGGCCACTGGACTGGTACCCTTGTCAATGCATTGCTATATCACACCCACCAGCTCTCCAAGGTCAATGACCAGCAAGATATCATGCGGCCGGGTATCGTGCACCGGCTGGACAAGGGCACCAGCGGACTTCTAGTCGTTGCAAAAAACGATCACGCACACCACCATCTGTCAAAACAGTTTGCCGAGAAAAGCGTCGAGCGCACATACCGCACCATAATTTGGGGTGTTCCGCAACAAGACGAAGGCACCATCGACCAGCCTGTCGGCCGCGATCCCTCTGACCGGAAAAAAATGGCTGTTCAAGAACCCGGAAAAGGTAAAAATGCCATTACGCACTTCCATGTGTTGAAACGATATGATCATCTGGCTCTGCTGGATGTATTCCTTGAAACCGGTCGCACACACCAGATACGGGTACATTTCTCGTGGATGCGGCACCCTGTGCTCGGCGATCCCGTTTATGGTGGAGATTCGGTGCGTTACGGACCCAATACCGGCAGCAGGAAAACCATGTTTCAGAATATATTCTCCAACCTGGGGCGCCAGTGTCTCCACGCCCGAACACTGGGCTTTGAACATCCAACCTCGGGCGACTGGTTCCGGTTCACATCCGAAGTGCCGGATGAGATGGAAAATGTGATCCAAAAACTTGACCTTTACTGCACATAGGCGTTTTCACACAGGACCCCAAACCGAAACTTTGATACCAACCAGGACAACCAATGCCAGAGAACATGACACAAAAAGAGATTCGCATCAACGTCTCACTTGACGAAAAAAACATCCCCGATAACATAATCTGGGATGCTGATGACACCAGTACATCCGCCATGCCGGTCAGAGCCATGATGCTCGCCCTCTGGGATCACAACAACAAAGATACCCTGCGGCTTGATCTCTGGACCAGGGATATGAGCCGTGATGAGATGAAAATTTTCTTTTATGAAACCCTCAAAACCATGGCCGATACACTTGAGCGATCCATTGATGACAAGCGCATAGCAGGAGACATGCGAGATTTTTGTTCCTATTTTGCAGAAAAAATGGATATTTTAGAAAATCCGGAGACTTGAATGTCCGCTTTTTGTCAATAACCTACATTGTGATGCAGACAAAACAGATTCTATACGTCGAAGACGACACAGCAAATCAGACGCTTATCAAGCTGTTTTTCAAGAAAGAGCCTTTCGAACTGACCACAGCCGACAATCCCGATGACGCACTCGATCTCATCCGGTCAAACTCCTATGATGTGATCATTGTGGACCTGAACCTGCGGAAGGAAGGTGACGGAGCCGAGCTCATCCGTGAGATCCGCGATGTTGACGGATACGAATCCGTACCCGTATTTGTTTTTAGCGGGCATGATGTCCACAGCTTCCGGGAATACGGAGTAGAGGACATGATCCAGAACTATTTCAGCAAGCCGGTAAACAAAAAAACACTGGTCAATGCCCTTTGGGAAGTTCTTGAAATAGAACAGAACCAAACGTGACTGCACTTTCCCTCTCGCTCTCATCCCACAGATCATAGCTTGCAACGGAACCCTTTACATCAGAAAGTGCTCTCATAGCCGTATATAGCGGCGGAAACCCGCATATACGGTAGGGATCTGAGTCCCGCTTCATCAGCTCCAGCAGTGCTTTCCGATTTCCGCTGATGGCCAGATCAAGAAACTCCCGGTCAAACCGGCGAATGTCCTCAAACATGGAAGAGGCGGGTTGGGGGTCGCCAAACTTTTTGCCAACGTGGGCAAGATCACCCGATATCATAAAAAGGGTGTCCGGATCGTCAGCGAAGTGGTCACTCAGAAGCGAGGCCATGGCATCAACTTTCTGACCGGTGTCACCACCCTCCATGTAATACATCTCTTCAAGTGAACCTACCAGAATTGGAATAACGGTAAAGGAATGAGACCACAGATACTGCAGAAAGATGAGGTGCAATTCAATGCTGTGCTCATTCCGATGGGCCCGGTCCGAAAACGAGCACCCGGTTACCTCGGAATGTTCTACAAGGATATCCAGAAACTCCTTGTCGGCAGAAACAACACCCAGCGGTGTTTCAAAACTCTTTCGCGTCGCCACAAAAGGCTTTCCATCATAAAGCGGATAGTATGATCCGGAATAGTGGGATGTTGCCAGCAGGACCACCCGTTTGGGCCGGAGATCCGTTAGGTGGCGAAATGCCGGAATATAGGATGAGAGTCCGACCCGAAAGTCAATATGCGGTGCGTACAAGGCTTTGATGAGTCCCGACTCGTTGCTCACCTCGTACTGCTCCTCACTGATTTGTGAGAACGCCCCATCCAGCATCTCCCTTATCTCCTTTTCCATTGGAGGATAGGATTGTCCCGCACAAACGGCCGGCCTTACATTTTGCCTCTCAAACGTCTCTTCTATCTCATTTTTGCACTCCCTGAACCATGGCGACAGCAACAAGCACGACTCATCGAGCTGCCGTAAAAATGTCAGCAGCTGCATCTCATCCACGTCACTTCCGTACCGTTTAAGATCGCTGCAGATATCCCGGACAGAGAAATTACCGTCAAGCATGGGCATCAGTGCTGCAATTTGCCGGTCAAGCGCTATCGGTCCGGGCAGATATCCCTGCGGATCGTGGAAATAGACAAGCTCCTTGTCTTCATGGGTGACCGGGATCATCTCAACATCCGACCGAAGGGGTGGAAGTTTCATTTGCACATCACTGACCAGAAGTTCCTCCTTCCTTTCGTGGCTTTCGTTTTTACCGCTGCTGTGGCTGTCACCGGTTTGATTGTTGTGAGAGCTACTGCTATGAGTGCTCTCGTTACTGCTGTTATTCATTTTCAAAGATTTTTACAGGTGCAATGAATGCCAAAATTTTCACAAACCGGATGCCTGGGCGGCGCAGAAATGCGCGCCTTGCATACCGCCCGGCCGTGTGCAATTAACAAATGCGACACATTGGTCCATTCCTCCCGAGGAAAAAGCACCATCAGATCCCGCTCAATCTTGACCGGATCCTGATGTTTTGTGAGTCCGAACCGGTTTGCCAGCCGCCTGACATGCGTATCCACCACAACGCCATCATTGATGCTAAACGCATTTCCAAGCACAACATTCGCCGTTTTTCTTGCTGCACCGCGAAGCGACAGAAGTTCGTCCATGGTCTGCGGCACCGAGCCTCCGAACTCCTTCACGATTTTTTGCGCCGACTGCTTGATTGCCATGGCCTTGTTCCGGTAAAACCCGGTCGTGCGGATTGCCTCCTCGATCTCCGGCAGCGGCGCTTCAGCCATAGCCTGTGGTGTTGGCCAGTTCCGAAATAAATCCTCCGTCACAATATTGACCCTTACATCTGTACACTGGGCGCTCAATATGGTTGCCACCAGCAGTTCAAACGGATTTGTAAAATTCAGGGCGCAATGGGGATTGGGATAATGAGCATAGAGTTCTGCCAGGAGCAGCTTGGCCCTTTCTTTCTGTTTCACCGTTTTCCGTGGCAGTTTCTTTATATTATTAGATGATTTCACGTGTCCCGTGAGCTACTTTATTTTTTAGTGGATGGATCCGCAATATTTTACATAATTTGCTTATACTATAGAAGCAGCCTTAAACATTCGTATTACTATCATTAACCAGCTTACTCTGATCCTTAACAGTTTCCATGGCAATGGCTACCGAATCGATCTCCCTGGACTATCGCAAGCTGGATAATCTCATTCACTCGCGAATCCGGCTTGCACTTATGTCCGTTCTTACAAGGGTTGATGATATCAGTTTTAATGAACTGAAGAAAGCCCTGAATGCAACCGATGGCAACCTGAGCACTCATCTTTCAAAGCTGGTGGATGCCGGTTACGTGTCTGTGGAGAAACTGAGCTTCGATAACAAAACAGAATCCCGTTACCGCGTAACCCAAAAAGGTCTTAACGCTTTTGCCAATTATATCGTTGATCTGGCGCCTTTCATAGGATGAGGCATCGATTTTACCAAAAAATTCAAGAGTCTGCACCTACAGCTTTTCGGCTGCTTCCTGATGACAAACCGTCAACATGAGTCACATTCTTATTTGATGGCCGGATGCTTAATTCGAGATATTTGTAAAATTGCGGAGCATGGGCAGGTTACGGGAAGATCCCCATCTGCTCGTACGAAATGGCCACTTTCTTGATGGCACTGATATACGCTGCTGTCCGCAGATCCGTCTTGTATTTTCTGCCCGTTTCGTGCAACATCTGATATGCCATCACCATGGTATCTTCAAGACCTGAATCCACAATATCCCACTCTTCGGGGCCTTTTCCGATGCGTTTGAAATCATCATCGCTGAACTGCTCGCCGGTGAGGCCCTCAATGGCACTCAACAGCCGGGACATCGCATTTTCCTCATATCGGCGGTCCATTCGACCGAAGCGGATATGGGACAGGTTCTTTATCCACTCGAAATAGGAAACCGTCACACCACCGGCATTTAGATAAATATCGGGTACAATAAGGATGTTTTTTTCAAGCAGTATGGCATCCGCTTCGCTTGAAAGCGGCCCGTTGGCCCCTTCGCCGATGATCCTGGCGTTCACCCTTCCGGCATTTTCAGCGGTGATCTGGTTTTCAAGTGCTGCAGGGACGAGGATATCACACTCCATCTCCAGCATGCTGGCCGACTCCTCAATAAACCTGCCATCGGGATATTCACGAATCGACCCTTTTTCACGCATGTGATTGCGGAGTTTTTCAATGTCAACTCCCTTTTCCTCATATATGCCACCATGCACCTCGGCAACTCCAACAATGATCGCTCCGGCATCCCCCAGGTATTTAGCGGCGTAGTAACCTACATTGCCAAGACCCTGGACAATGACTTTTTTGCCTTCCAGGCCGGTTGTGAGTCCGAGTGCATCCATGTCTTCCTTGTTGTCGCAGGCTTCTCTCAAGCCGAAGTAGATTCCCCGCCCGGTGGCTTCGGTCCGGCCGCTGATTCCACCCTGTTCAATCGGCTTGCCGGTCACACAACCCTCACTGTCGAGTGAGTCAACCATGCTCTGGTAGGTGTCCAGAATCCATGCCATCTCCCTGGCGGACGACCCGTAGTCGGGGGCTGGTACATCGAGCCCCGGTCCAATGAAGTTCTTTTTGATCAGCTCAAAGGTGAAACGGCGGGTTACGCGCTCTATTTCAGCAGCGGAGTATTTTGACGGATTGATACGGATGCCACCCTTTGCCCCGCCAAAAGGCACAGACACAACCGCACATTTATATGTCATCAGTGCCGCAAGTGCCGTTACTTCGTCCTCGTTTACTTCAAGAGCATAGCGGATTCCGCCTTTTGTCGGCATTTTATGAGCGCTGTGAGCGGAGCGCCAGCCGTGGATGACCTCTACACTGCCATCGTCCCGGCGAAGCGGAAAGGTAATATGATATGTGCTGTTGCACGCCTTGATCTGGCCAAGCAGTCCCTTTTCAATGGTGAGATGCGATGCCGCCCGATCGAAGTTTTTATTTACCTGTTTGAAAAATTGATACGCAGCCATAATGCAATAGTTTTAGGAGGGTTTAAGTTGCTTTGGAGAAAAGGAAATAATATAGAATGATGTGTAATGACAGGATAGAAAGTGATTGTCAGGAAATTATGAAGGAAATGCAAGGAGAAAAAAACAGATTGCATCAGACCATCAGGGGAGCATGTACGATCTCTTCCCAGGTTTCAGGCGGACCAGATACGCGCACCAGATAAATGTTGTCCGGAATGAAGACCAGGTCGAACCGTTTTCCCACCCGCTCAATGATCTGCTGCTTCTTTTCAGGTCCCATTTTACGATACATCAGGCTTACATGCGGCATATAGCTGTTATGCTCCAGCCTGAACTCTCTGAGACACCGTTCACGCAAGGCAAGCAGGGCTTCGTTGGGAGCGATTCGCACAAAGAGAGACCGGTACAATTCATCCTCAAAATCTGTATCCTGCAGATGTAGGGTCATTGGCTGACTTCCTTCTGCGGCCTTATTCAGCTTCGCGTGAAGATCCTGCTCCGACCCGTGGATGCCACTCGCCACGGTAATGTGCGGATCAAACTTTGGTGCGCCATAAGAGTCGGCCAGGCTATCAATAATCAGCCTGAGTATGTCATCCACCTCGCCTGTCGGCTTAAGCCAGAGGGCATATTCCCCGCTTTCTCTGTTTTGCGCTTTTTTATGCAAACTCATCTTTTGTGAACGTGTAATATTTCTTCGTGCAAGCTGTTCAGGTCTAATCTCATGATATCGGCAATGGAAGTCAACTTATAAGTTCAGGGTATTTTTCTCAGCTCACCGGTTTTGAGAATCATGTTGGTTGACCCAATGCCACAGCTCAAAATAGTTCTCAGGGCCTCATCAACCGGCACATCAACGATATGAACACGCTCCCTCGGAAGATGGTAGATGTTACCCGAAGTGGGATTCGGTGCCGTGGGAATAAACACGGTATAACTGCCGTCGGGGTGCTCATCTGTGATGAAAGCTGTCATCATCGTCTCGCTGGAAAAGGGGCGTACAAGGGCCACTGCTGAAAACGGCGATCGACTCCTTCCAAAAAACATCATCACCGTCTCCTTGATCATGCTATAACCCGGAGCGTAACGAAGAGTGGCATTCTCAACTCCTTTGAAAATAAGGTTTCCCATATGAGTCTTCACAAATACCCCGAAGAGAAAACAGATTATTAATATTGATGAGATAACAACCACATCTGCCAGAAGCTGCTGCAACGGCGTCTTATCGACAAGCAGCGAAGTTACCGGATAAATTACATCGGTCATGACACGGTACAGCCAGCGTACCACCAGAAAGAAAACCAGTATCGGCATCAATACCACCAGACCGCCGAACATTGAAGTACGTATGAAATTTTTAAACTTGTTCATCTCTTAGCTATCTGCGGGAATAGAATCAGCTTGGATCAAAATTTGCATCGATATAAAGATGTAAACTTAACGGTTAGTTATAACATTGCAATACATCCTGAAAATAAAAAATCAGGCTCTGAAAAATTGAGCATGTCGTCCCATCCGCTATTGGCTCACTGGTTCTTCATGGTTTTCCATCACATGATTGCAAATCTGACCATCTGCGGATATCTTGCTAATTCTCTTCAATAGAAACAAAACCGGATGAACAGCGAACAAAGACAAGGCGAAAATCACACCGAAGACCACTCCGGTCAGGAGGAAATGGAGCGTATTAATTCCGGGAAAAAATCACATTTTGATCCGCTTGCTCCTTACAAAGGTTTGGTTCGGCGTTTTTTTCAAATACACCGCCATGTAACCGGTTTGTTTATGGGCGGCATTATCGCCTATGTTGCATCGCTGTCCAGGGAGCGAAAAAAAGGTCTTCGCTCCTTTCCGTCACGCTTCTCGGCTTTTTTAATACGGCCATTTGTCAAACGGGATTTACGTAACCTCCCATTTCCGGTACAGCTTCGCAGGCGTCTTGAATTGCTTGGCCCTACCTATATCAAGCTTGGTCAGATTCTTGCTCTCAGGGAGGATATTCTTCCAAGAGTTGTCACCAGTGAGTTGAAAAATCTGCTATATAACCTCCCACAGGTTCCTTTTGAAAGCATTCGGGATGTCGTAGAGCGCAACCTGCGCGGTAAGCTGGAGGACTTTTTTATCTCTGTTGACGAGCAACCGCTTGGGTCTGCCTCGATAGCCCAAACCCACAAGGCGGTAACACTTGACGGAAAAGTAGTTGTACTCAAGGTGATCAAGCCCGGCATTCGTGATACCGTTGAGACGGATATCATCCTGCTACGGTGGTTGGGACACTTTTTAAACTGGACCATTCCCCAGTATCAACCACGAAGACTGATACGTGAATTCGGCTCCTATACCATCAAAGAGGTCGATCTGGAAAACGAAGCGGACAATGCCGATATCTTCAAAGCCAATTTCAGCGATGTGAAATACATTCGCTTTCCGGAAATTTACAGGGAATACAGCACCAGAAATGTGCTGTGCATGGAGTTTATGGATGGAATATCACCGGATTCAAAAGAGCTGGCTGAGTCTTCAGCAGATCGAAAAAACAAAATCATCGACCGAGGCGCCGAAGCAATTATCCGGATGCTGTATAAAGACGGTTTCTTTCATGCTGATTTGCACCCCGGAAACATCGTAATCATGGACGATAATAAAATCGGCTTCATTGATCTGGGTATGGTTGGACGCTTTGAGGACAGGACACGCCGTCGCATGCTCTATTACTTCCACGCCCTGGTTTCAGGTGATATAGAGGGTGCCACGCGCAACCTCACAGCAATGGCACGCATCGGCAAAAACGGCGATCCCAATGGATTTCGGCGCTCTGTATCTGATCTGCTTCGCCGTTTCTATCAGCACGCCTCATACGGTGACTTCAGCCTGGGACTTCTTATCATTAATTCTCTTTCTATCGGTGGCCGGCACCGTGTATTTTTTCCTGTTGAAATGACGCTCATGACCAAGGCGCTTATTACCTATGAGGGTGTCGGTAAGATGCTCAATCCGAAAATCGATATTCCGGCTGTCTCCAGAAAATATGCATTGAAGATATTCCAGGAGCAGTTCCACCCGGCTACCATTGCCAATGAGTTGTGGAGAGGTACTCCTGAACTGATCGACGTGATCATGAGGCTGCCGCGAATAACCGCTGATACGCTGAATCACCTTGAAGACACGCTCAACGACCGTACTCCAAAACCCGATTCGATTCAAAATCTTGGCGGAAATATCATGAGCGGAGCCTTTGTACTTGCCGGAACGCTGGCGGTGGTGCAGAACGGCCCGTGGCCGCTGTGGAGCGGACTGTTTATCATAGGTCTTCTTTTCTTTTTGTTCAACAGACGAATATGATACCCAGTCATCGCTACTCCAATATCACTTCCTTCGAGGATCCTGTTGACTTCGAGTATCTCGAGAGTTTCTACAGGGAGGTCTCATCGTGGATCATTGCGTATTATTACCGTGCCTCTGTCCATGGATTCGAGAATATACCAAAAAGTGGTCCTGTAATTCTTGCCTCAAATCACAGCGGCAATGCCTTCCCGCATGACTCCTTTGTTCTTGATCAGCTGTTATGGCAACAGGGTGGGTTTGGAAATGAGGCTAAGATAAAACCACTTTATTCGCCAAAGTTGGCAATTAACTGGTGGATGAGACCATTCGGATTAGACAACTGGTGGCGCAAGTTTGGAGCTGTTGACCAAACCTATATTAATTTTGACCGTATCCTTGCACGGGGCGGTCGGGTGATCTATTATCCTGAAGGCATCCCCGGTATCGGAAAGGGCTTTAACCGCAGGTATCAGTTGCAAAGGTTCCAGCCCAGCTTTGTAAAGCTTGCTGCGCGTTACAATGTCCCGGTGTTGCCGGTTTACGGGGTTAATGCCGAATGGATTAACCCCGCCAATCTGACCTTTCGCTGGCTTGATTTCCTTAGCAGCCGGCTTCTTGGTATTCCTTTTTTGCCTGTTCCTCTTTTTATAGTTGCCGTAATTTTCCCGTTCTTCTTTTATTTTGGCTTTCCCTGCAATATGAAGTTTTTTGTTGGTAAGCCCATTTCCATCAGAGATGAGACTGCTCCTGGCAACATTAATTCAGCAAAAGAGCCCGACAGGGAAGAAGCAGAAATCATTGCAGAACACATCCGTAAGAAAATGCAAAAGGAGTTGAATGAGCTTACAGAAAAGTACGGTCGGCGTCCCTACGATTTTGCATCCCTTTTTCAGTCTTTTCGCAGTCTTAAAAACAGAAGATGGCTTACAAGTCCGTTAGGGTGGCCCATTCTGTTTACCCGTCACTATCGTGATTTCCATGACCGAAAAGAAAAGCGAGACATCAGGAACCGCTGGGTGCGTGATTGGGATCTTATCGGCTACTATTTGCCTTTTGGCTGGATATTATTGGCTCTGTTCCGCAAACTGAGAAAACCGCCTTATGGCAACCGAGGCTTGAGCAAAACGGAAAGGGTGCGAAAGGAGGGGAGCTTCGTCTGGTCCATCGCCCGGGAATCAGACAACAATAGCTGAAGCTTCCCCACTATAAGTGGCTTATCTTTCTATTTTTTGCTCTTCTCTGACTTGCCTCCGCTTTTTTGAGTAGTGCGGGCAGATGAACCCTCTTTTTCCTTCATGCTGTCCAGTTTTTTATTAAGTGCATCTACCTTGTTTGAAAGCTCTTCTATTTCCTTGCGAGTGGGAATACCCAGTCCGGAAATGATAGACTTGAAGTTCTTTTCTATGCGCTCTTCGGTTTTATCGAAAGACTCACTGACCTTGCTGCCCGTTTTCTCATAGCGCTCGGACACTTCTTCCCAAAGCTCATCCATCTGCTCTTTTCTTTTCTTCTCGTAGGAGGTCCCTCGGTCTACAAGTGTGCGGAACAGCTTGCTGCCCTCTTCTTCAACAGCAGACAACGCTCCGAGTCCGGCTAACCATATTTCCTTGGCCCGTTCATTCCATTCGTGCTTCTCCTTTTTTTCCTTTCCGGTCTCTTTTTTCTTTTCACTGCTCATAATGCTACCTCTTTGGATATTTTTAATTATCGATTTCATCAACTTTCTTTTCCAGCTCCAGTACTTTTTTCTTCAGTTTCTCGAATTCATCCCGATTCAGCCCTTTTAACAATTTGGCTTTTCTATCATTTATCCAATCTTCCATTCCGCTTCGGAAACCATCCCATTGCTGATCCAGAAAAGATCCACCCATTCTGACCCATTCATGCAGAAGAGATACAGATGAGGAGTCAGATTGCTTGTTCTGGTCCATGATAATCTGCCGGAGCACCTGGGCGGTGTAGTCCTCCTTTCCGCTTTTGTCAGTCACTTTTATGCTTTCTCCAGACCTGATGATTTCAGCCAGATCGCCAAGTGACACATATTTACTTTCTTCCACATCGTACATTTTGCGGTTGGCATACCGCTTTATCCATCTTTCAGTCATGATTTTATCCATTGGGAGTAACTGTTGGAAAAAACTGTGCAATCATGATATATGCTTGTAACGCTACGCGTTATAATTTATTATGCAATGCGTTAATAAGAAAGTTTGTTTTTTTGAAGCGATGCCAACTATTCACGCTTATGTGATCTTTTTTTGTCAATTTCTTTTGTATTGATATATTCTGTATGGAGCACTACACATTCTCCAACCTTCCTAAAACATTATTAATAAAAGATGATAATTATAATATTTGGTCCTCCGGGTGCCGGAAAGGGCACCCAGGCAAAAAAGGTAGCTGATCATCTCGGGATCAATCACCTTTCTACCGGAAAAATGTTTCGTGATGCTATCAACGAAGGTACTGAACTTGGTCACATTGTCAAGTCAATCATAGATGAAGGCCATCTTGTTCCAGACCAGACTGTAGTTGACTTGGTGGAACAAACTATAGCCGGTGATGAGTACAAAGATGGCTATGTCATCGATGGATTTCCTCGCACTGTTGAACAGGCAGTGGCATTCGACAATCTTCTTGAGCGTCGCAACGAATCTGTTGATGCCTTCATCTCTCTTCATGCATCTGATGAGGAGCTCATACAGCGCCTTCTGAGTCGCGGAGAGGGCAGGTCCGACGATACGGAAGAAAAAATCAAGACACGCCTGGAAGTTTATAAAGAGGAAACCGCACCCGTTATGGATTATTATCAGCAGACAGGTATGTTCCGGTCCGTCGATGGTACAGGCTCCATTGAAGATATATTTCAGCGGATTTTATCGGCTTTACCAAAGCGATGACCGGTACCACTCCACACAAAGTGGAGTCACCTCCTGAATGGTTTTTACATCGCTGAATAACGTGGCGCCTTCGCCAAGTACAAAAAACGGCACGGCGTTCCGTGTATGGGTTTTTACCGAAAGATCCTCCAGGTTGCCATGGTCACTGGTCAGCAGCATGGTATAACCGTGTTCTGCCTGATGATCTAGCAGATGTTGCAAAAACCGGTCTAACCGGATGAGTGTATTGTGTGCAAGAGCTGCATCCCGGCTGTGGCCGGCTTTGTCGGTTAAATAATATTCCACAAGTACAACATCCTTGTTCTTCGCTGCAGTAATAACCCTTTCAGCTGCCTCTTTTTCGGTTATGACCGGCACATCAATAGAGAGACGTGTCCGCCAGGCATACTGGGTCAACTCGGCTGTAATCGCGTGACCATCGATGATCTCCTTCACCGAATTCAGTTTAAATCCGGCTTGTACGGTCATGAATGTGGTGCTCGACCATCTGTTGGTAGAATTTACATAATCAATAAATTGTTTTGGAAACGCATTCATAAAAAAACAGCGCCCCTTTTCTGTACCTATTTTCTGAAAAATGCTCTTTCCCGACAGGATTTCGCGAATTGCCGAATGGGGATATGGTCCAAAATGCCTCCCAAGCAAGCGTGCGGAGTTGACACCTGTGAACAGTGTTACCTGACCGGTACCGCTTTGCGGTAATCCTTCCACTCCAAGACAGGCATCTATCGGGCCAAAAAAATGGTTTCCATTTTTATATTTTTCTGCTGCGGAGGTAAATCTCTGTCCGCCTGTCATCGCTGAAAATGCGGGATAGTCATTCATTGTGAATGGATTATGCTCATTGTCCGCGCCAAGGCCAACCCCGTCAATAAAGATGAAGACAAGTGCCATCAGCGCTCAACTATGATTGTTACCGGTCCGTCGTTAATCAACGAAACTTCCATTTTAGCAGCAAAAATACCGGTTTTTACTTTTCCGGGCATGGACCGTTCCATATTGGTGATCATCTGTTCGTAAATCGATTCGGCCTTATCAGGGCCAGCCGATGCTATGAAGCTGGGGCGTGTTCCTTTCTTCACATCCCCGTACAGCGTAAACTGTGAAACCAGAAGCACCTCTCCATCAACATCCTCCACGCTTCGGTTCATTTTACCCTCATCATCCTCAAAAATTCGAAGGCGCCGGCATTTGTCCGCCACCCATTTAAGCTGATCTTCTGTATCATCCCTGTGCACTGCCAGGAGGATCAACAAACCACGGGCAATACGCCCTTTTGTTTTACCTTCAACTTTTACCGATGCTTCTGAGACCCGTTGTACTACTGCTTTCATATGTTATCTGTTGTTGACAAGCATGGGGATAACCACACTATCAACCTGTTGATTCGATTTCCGGTAATTAATTTTGTTTGAAAGATAACCAATTATTAACAGTTAATCGTTTGCTGCCAACATCTCATGCTTCCAACCGATCCTGTTGGAAGAAGTTGACAATACAAAATGTGTGTAATATGTGACCCGTTCAAAAAATATTGTGAATCGCCTAAAAATAAATCTAAAGAACGGTTATTATCAACAAACTTGTGAACAAACAGGCAAAGCCAAAACGAACAAAAAAGAAAACT
>SLLP01000082.1 GCA_007133995.1 Balneolales bacterium | reverse complement strand
GTCGATCGACAGCGAGTCGGACCAGATCCTGATCATCACAGGTCCGAATATGGCGGGAAAGAGTATCATTTTGCGGCAAACCGGACTCATTGTGCTGCTGGCGCAGGTCGGGTCGTTCGTGCCGGCGAAAGAGGCGAGCATCAGTGTGGTCGACAAGATCTTCACGCGGGTGGGGGCGTCGGACAACCTGGCTGCCGGTGAGAGTACGTTTTTGGTGGAGATGAACGAGGCGGCCAACATCCTGAATAATGCGAGTCAGCGCTCACTTATTTTGCTGGATGAAATCGGCCGCGGGACCAGCACCTTCGACGGACTGAGCATCGCCTGGTCGCTGGCCGAGTATCTGCACAACCAGCCTTCGGTCGCGGCCAAAACGCTGTTTGCCACCCACTACCACGAGCTGAACGAACTGGAGAACCTGTACGAGCGGATCGTGAATTACAACATCCAGGTCAGGGAGCACAAGGGCCGGATCATCTTCCTGCGCAAGCTGGTCAGGGGCGGGGCGGATCACAGCTACGGCATTCAGGTGGCGGCGATGGCGGGGCTGCCTCAGTTGCTTATCCTGAGGGCCAGGGAGATTCTCGGTAATCTGGAGTCACACAGTCTGGATGTGACGCGTTCGGCCGGCACGATCGAAAAAGATGGCGATGCCGACAGGGAGAGAGGTGCCGGCAGGGAGGGCAAGGACACACCCGTCGCCTCACGCAAAAAAGCGGCCGCGCGGGAGGTGCTCCAACAGACGGAAAAACAGGGGCTTATCGCCCAGATGTCCCTTTTTCAGGCCGATATCGATCCTAACCTGGAAACGGTCAAGAGCAAGCTTGAGAATTCGGATCCCAACCGAATGACACCCATCGAGGCGCTCATGCTGGTCACCGAACTGCACCGGCTGCTCACGCGGTCGGATGACTGACGGAATTGAATGTTTGTCGCGGAGGGAGCATGATCACAGAGGTTCGAAACGTGCCTGGAAAAATCTCAGGTACTTCGGCTCATAGACCATCTTCAGGCCGTTGATCTTTTTGCGGTTCTCATAAACTTCGGCAACCGATTCCGCCACCACATCCATATGCGCCTGGGTATAGACCCGTCGGGGGATGGTGAGTCGCACCAGCTCCAGTTTGGGATAGATGTGATCGCCCGTCTCGGGATTGCGTCCGGCCGATACCACACCGCGTTCCATGGAACGGACCCCGGCATCCAGATAGAGTTCGGCGGCCAGAGTCTGTGCCGGAAAAGCGTCCTGGGGGATGCTCGGCAGGATCTTGCGGGCATTGAGGAACACACCGTGGCTACCGATGGGGCGCACAACGGGGATATCCCAGTTGATCAGCTTGTCACCGAGGTACTGAACCTGTCCCACCCGGGCGCGAATATGATCCTCTTGAACCGATTCGGTGATACCGAGCGCCATGGCCTCCATGTCGCGTCCGGCCAGTCCGCCATAGGTGTGCAGGCCCTCATAGACTACGACGAGATTGCGCGCCTCTTCGAAGACCTCGTAGTCGTTGATGGCAAGGAAGCCGCCGATGTTGACAAGCGCATCTTTTTTGGCGCTCATCGTCGCACCGTCGGTAAGATCGCAGATCTGCCGGACGATAGCGGCGATGGGCGTCTCGCTGTAGCCGGGTTCTTTCATCTTGATAAAGTAGGCGTTTTCGGCGACGCGGGTCATGTCGTGGATGATGGGAATGCCGTGCTTTTGTGTCAGTTCGCGTACCTGACGCAGATTTTCGAGGGTGAGGGGCTGTCCGCCCGCCATGTTCACCGAGGTGGCGATGCTCACGTAGGGGATGCGTTCGGCACCGTGTTTTTTGATGAGGTCCTCCAGTTTGCCGAGGTCGATATTGCCCTTGAACGGGTGTTCGTCTTCCGGATCGTGGGCCTCGTCGATGATCACATCGGCAAATGTGCCCCCCGCCAGCTCCTGGTGCAGGCGCGTGGTGGTGAAGTACATGTTGCCGGGAACCACGTCGCCCTTTTTAATCATGATCTTTGAGATGAGGTGCTCGGCGGCGCGACCCTGGTGGGTGGGTACGAGGTATTTGTAGCCGTAATGCTGCTTCACGGCGGCCTCCAGATGGTAATAGTTGCGGCTGCCGGCGTAGGCCTCGTCTCCCATCATCATGCCGGCCCACTGCCGGTCGCTCATGGCCGAAGTGCCGCTGTCGGTGAGCAGATCGATGTATACATCATCGGATCGCAGCAGAAAGGTATTGTAGCCGGCTTCTTCAATCGATTTCTGACGGTCTTCCCGAGTAGTCATTTTTACGGGTTCCACCATCTTGATCTTGTAGGGCTCCGCCCAGGAACGACGTTTATGAGGTTTCATACTATTCTAGCTTGGTGTGAGGAAAATAAATAATTTCGGGCATACCCATGTGCCGGGCGGCGATCGGCCGGCTGGCGGCAATACATTACCGCCCACGGGCCACCGGTAAACGCAAGTCACGGATGTAACATACGACACCCCGCTATAAGATGAAACATCTACTGTAAGCGCTTTTTCTTGCCTCGTGAGCCGGTATCATGTAAATTACATCCGAAATAAAAATTATTTCCCACTGAATTACCTCTGGACCGGCCCAATGGCGGTGGAGTCAGCAGCTTTTTCCGATCCATCGGCACGTTGATATCCGGCTCATTCATCCTGGCACAACAATTTCTACTATTAAAAATGGAGCGAGCATGAAATCCAGCAGAAAAAATGTCATCATTATCGGCGCCGCAGGCCGCGATTTCCACAATTTCAACACGTGCTACCGCGATCGTCAGGATTTCAACGTGCTGGCCTTCACCGCCGCCCAGATCCCCGATATTGACGGACGCCGGTATCCTGCCGAGTTGGCCGGCCCACTCTACCCCGAGGGCATACCCATCCATTCCCAATCGGATCTGCCTTCGCTGATTCACGACCTGGATGTCGATCTGTGCGCTTTTTCCTACAGCGATATCTCCTACGACGAGGTGATGAATGTCGGGTCGATTGTAAATGCCGCGGGTGCCGATTTTCTGTTGATTGGCCCCCGACAGTCAATGATCGCCAGCAGCAAGCCGGTCATTGCCGTTGGCGCGGTGCGGACCGGGTGCGGCAAGAGCCAGACCTCCCGGCGCATCATCGAGTTGCTCATGGGGATGGGGCTGAAGGTGGTCGCCGTCCGCCATCCCATGCCGTATGGGAACCTGATTGCCCAAAAGGTCCAGCGGTTTGCCACGATTGACGACCTGCATGAGCACCAGTGCACCATTGAGGAGATGGAGGAGTATGAGCCGCACGTGGTCAGGGGCAATGCGATCTATGCCGGAGTGGATTACGAGGCGATTCTGCGGGAGGCCGAGAAGGAGGCGGATGTAATCATCTGGGATGGCGGCAACAACGATTTCTCCTTCTACAAACCGGATCTCATGATCACGGTGACCGATCCGCACCGGGTCGGACACGAACTGAGCTATTATCCCGGTGAGACCACGCTCCGCCTGGCCGATATTGTCGTAATCAACAAGATCGATACCTCCGGCCCGGAGCAGATGCACCAGCTGCGAAAGAACATCCTCAAGGTGAATCCCGGAGCACGCGTGGTGGATGCGGCTTCACCGATCTCGGTCGACTATCCCGAGCGCATTCGCGGAAAGCGGGTGCTGGTGGTCGAGGACGGTCCGACACTCACCCACGGACAGATGAAAATGGGTGCCGGTACGGTGGCCGCGCACAAGTTCGGTGCCGTGGAATGCGTTGATGCTCGTCCGTTTGCTGTTGGGAAGATCCGGGATACTTTCAATACCTACCCCGAAATCGGGCCTTTGCTGCCGGCCATGGGTTACGGCGAGCAACAGATCCGCGACCTCGAGGCTACCATCCGTGCGACCGACTGCGATGCTGTTATTATCGGCACGCCCATCGATCTGACCCGGGTGATCTCCATCAATCAGCCGGTGGTCAAGGTTGGTTATGAGCTGCAGGAAATCGGTCAGCCCGATCTCTGCGGACTGCTTTGCGAATTCCTGAAATCGAAAAAGCTGATTACGGGGGATTGCGGCTGTCCCTGATGTACTTTCCTTCTATGGGTTTGATCAGGTGATTTCTTTATCTTTGGAGATGTTCAGGTTGGCATCTCCTTGCCTTTTTGGCAGGGGTGCTCTATTGGCCTCGGAAATCATAAAATTTTAAACAGATGAAATGAACATGACAGCCTCCGGCTGACACACAGGAGGATGATTAAATCCTGTCATGTGAATTCATTCTGACATTATGAATATGAATTG
>SLLP01000196.1 GCA_007133995.1 Balneolales bacterium | reverse complement strand
GAGCTGTTATCCTCCTCGGGTAATTCAATTCGCTCTATTTTTTCGAGCTGTTTGATTTTACTCTGCACCTGACGTGCTTTTGTCGCCTTGGCCCGGAAGCGGTTGATAAAACGCTCGGCCTGTTCCAGCTCTTTCTGCTGGTTTTCATATGCCTGTCGCTGCAGCTCAAGCTGCTGCAGGTACTGCTTTTCGTATGCTTCATAGTTGCCGGTATAGAGCGACAGGCGCCGGTGTTCCAATGCGGCGATATGGGTAACCATGCGATTAAGGAACATCTGGTCGTGACTCACGATCCAGATCGCACCGGGATAACCGGGGAGATAGCGTTCCAGCCAGTCTATGCTGTCGATATCCAGGTGGTTGGTCGGTTCGTCAAGCAGAAGGATATCAGGCGCCTCCAGCAGAAGCTTTGCCAGCAACGCACGCATCTGCCATCCGCCGCTGAATGTATGAAGCGGCTCGTCCAGCTCATCGGATGAAAAACCGAGTCCCTTCAGTGCCTCTTCTGCCCTGGCCTGCCTTTTGCCACCATCATGCATATCATAACGGTTCTGTAACGCCTCCATGCGCGAGAGCAGTTTCGGATACTCTTTGTCTCCATACGAATCGAGACTGGTAATCCGGTCCGTGATTTCAGCTATTTGCTTTTCCAGATCATTGGCTTCGGCAAAGGCCTCCATAACCAGTCCGCGCACCGTCTGATCACGCGTCACCTCGAGCGACTCCTGCTGCAGATAACCGATCCGGGTATCGGACGACCACTCGCACACTCCCTCATCCGGAGTCAGATTACTCGTCATAATGCGCAAAAGCGTTGTTTTTCCCGATCCATTGGGACCTATCAGGCCAATCCGGTCCCCTCTTTTGAATGTCAAAGAAACCTTGTCAAAAAGACAGCGATTTGAAATAAAAAATGTTATATTATGAAGTCTGTACATATTATACTTTTATAAACTGAAATAAATCGAATTACTGATACCACATGCTCGGAGTAAAAGTTAAAGATAACGAAAGCATCGATCGTGCCATAAATCGTTTCAAGAAAATGATGACCCGTTCACGCATTCTGATGGAATACAAAGACCGTCAGCAATTTCTGAAGCCCTCTGAAGAGCGCCGTGAAGCGCACAAAAAGAGTGTGCGTGAAGAGCGCAAGCGTCGACGCGACGAATGGAGATAGTGCAAGAGCACTTCAAATTAATCCGCTTTTCTTCAAGGCGTCGTCAATATTACGCACGGCGCTCACCTTAAGTATGTTACTGTCCTCTGTGTAGCCCTGCGGAACTACTGCATGGGAAAACCCCATGGCCTGAGCCTCCTCCAGCCTTCTTACGAGCTGGGTCACCCGCCTTACTTCTGCGCCCAATCCTACCTCACCGATCATCACCACCGGTTCCATGGCCGCCTTTCCGGAAAGTGATGACACCAGTGCACTCGCTACGCCAAGATCACATGCCGTCTCGGTGAGTTTCATCCCGCCGGCCACATTCAGGAACACATCATGCTGACTGAACTGCCATCCGCATCGCTTCTCAAGCACCGCGAGCAGCAGTGAAAGGCGCCGGTGATCGAATCCCGATGCCGTGCGCTGAGGCATGCCGTATGACGTTGGTGTCACCAATGCCTGAATTTCAATAAGCAGCGGACGCGTGCCTTCCATTGAGCATACCACCGCATTGCCACTGACGGACGGATCAAACTCAGACAAAAAAAGTTCGGATGGATTGGACACTTCCCGGAGTCCACCGTTATCCATTTCAAAGACCCCGACCTCCTGTGCCGGACCAAAGCGGTTTTTCAAAGTGCGCAGGATGCGGTGATGCGACTGCTTGTCCCCTTCAAACTGCAAAACGGTATCCACCATATGTTCCAGAATTCGCGGGCCGGCAAGGTCACCGTCCTTGGTTACGTGTCCGATGCCAATCACCGTAACTTTCTCCTGCTTAGCCAGCTGCATCAACAGAGCGGCGCACTCCCTTATTTGTGCAGTGGTACCGGGCATGCTTTGCAGGGCACTGTGGTAAACGGTCTGGATGGAATCGATGATCAGAACGCCTGGCTTTTCACTGCGAACGGTCTCAATGATCTGCATTATCTCCGTTTCGGTATACATTCGAAGATGCTTCGCATGGATATCAAGGCGGTGGGCGCGCTGCCTGATCTGGGCGAGGGACTCCTCGCCTGAAACATAGAGCGTTTTCTGGCCGGTCAACATGGATGCACACTGAAGCGCCAGTGTACTCTTGCCGATTCCGGGATCTCCTCCCAGCAGCACAAACGAACCGGGCATCAGTCCGCCGCCAAGTACACGATCCAGCTCCCCCATCCCGATTTGCAGCCTGTCTGCTTCGGAAACCGGTATTTCATCGAGCGAATACGGCTTCACGGCATCTGTACCGTGCGACCGCAGGCGCGACTTGTGTGACTTCTGACCGCTTTCATCGGGGATTACCACTTCCTCAAGGGTATTCCACTGCCCACAGGAACCACAATTTCCCAACCATTGCGATGTCTCCCAGCCGCAGTTGGAGCAGATAAATCGTGTACGTCTCTTTTTAGCCATCAGCAGTCAGGGTGATCCAGGTTTTTTTCCATCTTCTCGTGCACTGCCAGATTTCGTGCCATTATTCTTTTTTTCATTGATTGTCTCGACAACCTTGACATTAAGATACCAGCTCATAGCCATCAAGCCGGCGCCAACCACCAGATAGAAACTGATGAGCCGCCACATGAAGACCGCAATGCCCAGGAACTCGCGGCGTGTCATAAGCGGGCCCTGAAAAAGGGCATACAGCCCTTCCAGGCCACCACTACCTCCGGGTGTAGGCATGAACATGCCGGCAAGTGTCATTGCCATTCCCCTCAAAAATGAGAGCAGCACATCAGCCGGAACAAAGCTCAGCACCACTATGGCCGGGAGCCAGACTTTTGCGAGCCAGGCCAGGGTTGAAAGGGCAAAAGCATTGATTACGAATGACCTCGGTCTTTTCCGGAGTTCATGGGAGTAGGATTCCAGCACTTCTGCTTCCCGCGCCACTTTATATCGGTGCTTGCGCAGCAGTGGAAGGCTGAATACAAAATTAACAGCACGCTTCAGAACATAGGGATTCCGGAATACGCCATAGGTCAAGAAGGTGGCATAGCCGAGCAGCATCATGTAGATGAGAAACATGGCACCATATCCCACCCAGCCGGCATTTTCCGGCACAACCGGGAAGAAAAACTCCAAAACGACCAACATCGGTATGACAAACACGAGGAGCAATTGATCCAGCATGATTCCGTAAATCACTATGGCGCTGGATTCTCCCAGAGACAGCTTTTCACGCGTCATCACATAAGTGGCCATTGGTCCGCCACCAATTGTTGATGGTGTTACAGATGATGTAAACTCCCAGCAAAGCACCACCCGCAGCGAGGCAATCCAGCTCAGACGCTGTTCTGACAGATATCGGATTTTTGCACTCAAGAACCAGATTCTGAGTCCCACCACAAACAGGGCGATGAACAATCCGGGTGTACGATTCCAGTAGAGGCGGTCAAAGAGGCCGGGCGAATACGTCCAGTAAATCAGTATGCCCATGCTCGTGAGGCTCAGCAATATGGAAAGGAACAGGTACTTGCCGGAAATCTGCGGGGATATCCTTTCATTAGCTGGCTCGCAATCTGAAATCGGGTTCTCTGTTATATGTTCACTGATTTTTGACAAAAATACTAAACCTGAGTTGAGCTATCTGCTGGCCGTTAACGGGCCTGGATGGATTGCTACATTAATACTTTAAAAACAATAAAAAACAATAAAAAAAAGGCCTTGCACCTGAAACATTTTTCGAATCAGGATACAAGGCCCAAATTTATGCATTTTTATGATACTGTGATCAAAAAAAACGCATCAAGCTATGGTGATGTCCTCATCCAGATAGACATCCTGAATCACATTAAGCAGTTCAACGCCTTCTTTCATGGGACGCTGAAACGCCTTGCGGCCGCTGATCAGACCCATACCGCCGGCACGCTTGTTAACAACGGCAGTTTTTGCAGCATCAACAAAGTCACTTTTACCGGAAGCACCGCCCGAGTTGATCAGACCGGCACGGCCCATGTAGCAGTTGGCTACCTGATAGCGCGTCATGTCGATCGGATGGTCACTGGTCAATTCAGTGTACATGCGCTCGTCCAGTTTTCCATAGGAGGAATCACCGGCATTCAGCGCCTTGTAGCCACCGTTGACTTCCGGAAGCTTCTGCTTGATGATATCGGCCTGGATGGTCACGCCAAGGTGGTTGGCCTGTCCGGTAAGGTC
>SLLP01000097.1 GCA_007133995.1 Balneolales bacterium | reverse complement strand
CTTTTGATGCCCGAAATGCGCTTGATGGCACTGACCAGCATCTCTTTCAGGCTGCCGGTCAGAAACGTGCGCTTGAAGAATTCCAGGGGATCCCGATATTCATCCGGGGCTTCTCCCAGGTGTACCTGCCAGAGATCGGCTGCAAATTCGGTTTGCAGATATTTTCCGCTGGCCACATCCGGGTGAGGGGTGATCACCTCCTTCCAGGGCTTGAGGGTTTCGGTTGCTGATGTTTCCACCAGTTCATGGTGTTCTTTGACTTCTTCACCGCGTTCTTCCTTGCGACTCTGCTCCTGGAAAATGAAGTTTCGGAACTCCTTCTTCATTCGTTGTGCATCGGCTGCCACGTCCGTGGCATTGATGGAGTTGAGAAAACGGAGCACTGAGTCCAGTACCCGATCGGTGTCATCGTTACCGATAGAGCTCTGATGCTCCCATTTGGCGTGCCAGTCACGTAATTCACCAAGGATCGAATGTTCCGAAAAGCCAAGCGTGTCCTGGAAAACCACATTCCAGGTGTCATCCATCAACTTGAGCAGCGGGGCCAGGTCCCACTGCTGTATCTCCGTTTTAAGCAGAGTGCGGTTCTCAACATACTCGTGAATCACATAATGGGAAATGTGGCCTTTCTTTATAGAGGCCTTGATCTCACGGCCAATGTAAGGCGCGACCCCCACCTTTAGCAGTTCCAGCGCCAATCCGATACGTTTATGGTTGCTGATTACCATTGCGTGCTGATCCTCCGGGAAAGAATTTTAATGATTGCCGAATTATATCTGATGCCGTATTGATACCGATGCCGATCCGATGCCGGAAGGGGTACCTCCGGCAGGGTGCACATTGCCACATTGACCAATCCGAATCGTAATGAAGCCACGGCGGCCAGCCCGGGTTACATTGTCTGGGACTCCATAGCCGTTTAAAATTACCGTTGAAAACCCGGGAGATGTTTGCCTATATAGGAGTCAGAAAGTGGCGATTTGTGACAATTAGTTTTTACGGATTATTGCCGGGGTTTTTTTCAGGGATGCTAATTCCCTTGGGATTGCAGGTGGGGACTTTCGAATTCAAGCCTCTCCAGTCCGTCGAGGACCTCCGGAGCGGTCATGAAAAGATCCCATAGCAGGCCGGAACGGTGGTTTTCGATCATGACCACGATGGGTCCCTGGTCGATTGCCAGGTAGCGTTGCGGAAACCAGTTGTGCTCCTTGCTGAATGCATCGAAGAAGCCGAATTTGCCGAAGAGCTTGTCTCCCAGGTTGAAGTAGAAATTTTTCAACACCACCATCGATTCATCCGGAGTGTATGGAAACGAGGAGAGTGCTGCGGTGGGCGTTATGACACCGCGATCATCGCCATAGGGTCGGTGTGCGGCATAGCCATCCACCGAATAGCTGGCGGTGAGACCCCAGCTGTCTTCGCCGTAGCCGGCGTAATTGAACGGGTTCACGATGGCATATTCACGGTGGATGAGGGTGTGGTTCCGATTGTGCTCCCAGTAGTCGGCGTACCGGTCGGAGAGGCCGCGGGGATCCAGTCCAAGGTAGGAGTAGTGCGACCAGAATAACGGTCCGCTGAAATCCTCCGCGTCGTTATGTCGCAGCGGAAGGGCGTAGCCGAAGGCATAGTGGTCCTCCATTGCAATGTGACCACCACGGGCCCATCCCTGATGGTAGGCATCGGTGCTGATGGGATGCGTGGGCGAGGAGGCGGCCAAAACGTATGTGATGAGGCATTCGTCATACCCCCGGATGGTATGATTCATCGCCCATCCGTAATTCGGCGACCAGTGCCAGTAAAGCACATTCTCCTGTCCGCTTTTGGTGTGCCAGTTCCACTCGATTTCGCGCCAGAGCGTATCGATGCGACCGGCCAGCTCCTGTTCGTTTTCACTGCCGTCGCGCAGGTATTGCCGCACCGTCAGCAGCCCCTGGGCCATGAAAGAGGTTTCCACGAGATCGCCGCCGTTGTCCTGGGGACTGAACGGCACGACCTGACCGGTCCGGCCATTGAGCCAGTGGGGCCAGACGCCGTGGAAACGGTCCGCATCCTCCAGGAATCCGATAATGCGTTCGAGACGTGCCACACCTTCCTCACGAGTTATGAATCCCCGCTCGATACCGGTGATGATGACCATCAGGCCGAAGCCTGATCCGCCGGTGGTCACCACGTTCTCCTGGGTTGACGCATCCAGATGATAGCGCTCGCGGGCCATGCCGGATACGGGTTCGGCGCCATCCCAGAAATACTGGAACGTGGCGTGCTGGACAGTATCAAGCAATGTTTCTTCAGTGTAGATGGTGATCGGTCCGGTATGATAATCCTGGCCGGCGGGTATTTCGATCACCCGCTCCAGATAGTCGCCGCTTTCCCGGGCGACAAGACGGTACGGACCCGGCTGACCGACCGACCGCATGTTGCCGGAGATGGGGGTGCGGATATCCCCGCTGCTGGAGATGCTGATCTCCGGGCGGCCGCCACCCTTGCCGGCGCTTACATAGGTCATGGGTACCGTCTCGGAAAAACCATCGCCTTGTATCCGAAGGATGTACTGGCCCTGCGCCATGCTTCCTCCAAGGTTAACCGCGATCTCGTGATTACCACGGCTGATTTCGGACTGGGTTTGCACCACCCGCTGTCCCAGGATGTTGTACACGGCTATTCTGGCATATGTGTTTTCCGGTGCTTCAAAAGGTATGGTGGTGCGGGGGTTGAACGGGTTGGGATAGGAGGAGCCCAGCCGGAATAACGTCGGTCCATCCGGAATGCCTGGCGGGTTGGCCGAGGTGGGCTGTTTTTCATAGCTAAGGGTAAAGTGGCCCTGGCTGCCGGATTGCCCCGATGCGATGTTGCTGTCATCATCACCCAGCAGCACCAACGGATGATTAGCAATTGGCGCGTCGCTTTTATCGAGAAGCGTACCGGTCACTTCGAAGCTTGCAGTCTGTTCGAAGTCGCCAGTTACTTCATAGTTGCCGGCCATTTCATAACTAACATTTTGTTCGTGGTAGGCGGTTTTTTCGTTGCTAACGTTTTGTTCGTGGCTGACGTTTTGTTCGATGTGCCCTGCGGATATGTTTGTTCCGGTTTGTTCATGGGGTCTCGCCTCTGCGAGAAGCACAGTGCTGTTGCCTATGATGATAAATGCCGAAATAATCAGCAATGAGATGGGTGCCGGTCGTGCCGAAGAAAAGGTGTTCATGATTATGTTGCATTATGGGAAGATGGTGCGCTATCAGATACAAATAACGAGCCGGAAAGGTGATGAGTATCTTATTTCACCAGTATCATCGTACGGGATTCGCTGAAATAACCAGATGAATTTTCCCCGAATGCGTTGCCGGAGATGCTGTTGGTTCGCAGGATGGCGTTGGAGGCATCATCCTGCACGCTACTGGAACCATTGTCCGTGATGATGTTGTCGTCAAGTGTGATGTTATCAGTGTGTCGGCTGTATCCCGGAGACAACGTTTTCAAGGGTAAACCCCGAGATCTCCTGGTCGGAGATGTTGATGGCGACGATCTGGGCGGCCTCCGGGTATGTCAGGGTTGCACGGGTTGCATCCAGGCTTTTTCCACCTCTCCCTCAACAAAATAGTTTTCTTTGGGTTTGGAGGAGATAACCCGGGCACGCACGTAGAGCTCATCGCCTTCAAAAGTGTAGGTGGCGCGGGTTCCGTTCACTTCTTTCAGAACCACGCCAATATCATCACTGTAGAGACGGCTACGGTCATTTCGCTCCTGACCGTTTGCATCGACGAAGGGACGGCTTGCCGGATCGTATCCCTTTCGTGTTCCAATGAAATGGATGGTATAATCCACACCTTCCTCCGGCTCAATCTGCACGCTGTACCCATTTTGATCTGTCTCTATGGATGCAATTGTGACCCCGGTGCTCGCATAGAAATCACCATTTTGAAGTGCCCGAACAATTGACTCGGGGGTCAGAAAGCGTGTGCGTGCCATTACCCATCCCCGCCCCGGACGTGAGACATCTGAAGTGCTGTTTTCGTAGTTATGAGCGTCATCTGTGGCTATTCCAAAAACCAGGTCAAGATCAAGTTCGGCAAGCCGGCGAGTCAGAATGATATCCCAGACCCGTTCCAGATCCTTGACCCCGTCATCTGCGCCAAAATTATATACACCGCGGTGTCCATTATACAACTCAAACAGTCTCATATTTTCAACAGGAGCCATATGTTCCGTTGTTACGGCAGAACGAAAATTGGGATGATTCAGGTGAGGAATCATCTCCCGACCCGTTCGCTCGGACTGTTCCACCACGGCATCTATGTTTAATCGAATCGTTT
>SLLP01000138.1 GCA_007133995.1 Balneolales bacterium | reverse complement strand
CTGATCTGATATCTGGAGACTGATCTGTCACCCGTAGCCGGATCTGTCACCCGGGATTACATCTGCATCAGCCCCGAAGGGCGAATCCCCCTTTTTTTTTTGCCAATTTGTTATATATTTCGCATCTGCACTGACTATCCCGAACACTATTTTACAGAATATTATGATAGCGGAATTACAGCCTTATCTTGATGAAGCGACCCAAAAAATGGAGGATGCCAAATCTTTCCTGAAACGGGAACTGGGACACATCCGGGCCGGCAAGGCCTCACCGCAGCTGCTGGACGGCATCAAAGTGGAGTACTACGGTACACAAACACCGCTCAATCAGCTTGCCAATATTTCTGCACCGGATCCCCGGCTTCTCACCGTCGAACCCTTCGACAAATCTTCCATCCGGGAGATTGAGAGAGCGATTATGTCATCGGGCCTTGGCCTGAATCCCAACAATGACGGGACACTCATCCGCATCCCGCTTCCTGTGCTTTCCGAAGAGCGAAGAAAAGACCTGGTAAAGGTGTCCCGCGACAAAGCGGAAGAGGCCCGCATCAGCATCCGCAACATACGCCGGGAAATCAAGGATGAGATCAAGAAAATCGTGAAGGAAGAGTCCCTGCCGGAAGATTCCCGATACGAGGCCGAAGAAGAGTTACAAAAACTGACCGATTCCTTTATCTCCAGCGTTGACCAGATGCTCAAGGACAAGGAAGAAGAGATCATGACCGTATAACCCCCGCATCGGAGTCGCCGTCACATGTATCTTGCCCAACTCGAACTGCAGGGCTTTAAAAGCTTTGCCAACAAAACCAAGGTCAAGTTCGACAGCGGCATCACGGCGATTGTCGGTCCGAACGGGTGTGGTAAATCCAATATCGTCGATGCTCTTCGTTGGGTCCTGGGTGAGCAGCGACCTTCCCTGTTGCGATCGGCAGCCATGACCAACGTCATTTTCAACGGCACGGCTGCCAAGAAAGCGTTCGGCATGGCCGAAGTGTCACTTACCATTGTCAACAACCGGGGCGTGCTGCCGACCGAGTTTTCCGACATCACCATGACCCGGCGCCTGTTCCGTTCCGGCGAAAGCGAATACCTGCTCAACAACAAGCCGTGCCGGCTGCGTGATATCAATGATCTGTTTATGGATACCGGCATGGGGCCGAACGCCTACTCGGTGATCGAGCTCAATATGGTCGATGAGATCCTGAACGACAAGAACAATGATCGCAGGCGGCTGTTCGAAGAGGCGGCAGGCATCACCAAATTCAAAGAGCGCAAGAAGCAGACGCTCAAGAAGTTGTCGGATACCCGGGCCGACCTGCAGCGCATGGAGGACATTCTGGTTGAGGTGCGCAAGAAGACCCGTTCGCTTCAGGCGCAGGCCTCACGCGCCGAACGCGCACGAAAATACCAGGGGGAACTGGAGTTTCTGGACAAATCCGTATCCCGACAGGAGTACGACAATGTGCGCAGCGAGCTGAATCCGCTGCTGGAACGGATCGCCAGCGCCTCGGCAACGAAGGAGGAGCTGCAAAACCGTCTCAACATGCTGGAACAGAACGAAGAGGAGGCCCACGAGGCGCTCATCGGCAAGGAGCAGGCACAAAACCAGGTGCGCCGGAAGGTGGATCAGGTGAACAGCAGTATCCAGGAAATCCGTACCCACATCCGTGTCACGGAAGAGAAGATCAAGACCGAGGAATCGGTCATTCAACGCTATGAGCAGGATATCTACCAGGCCGAGAACGAGATCCGTGATCTCAGGAACAACCTGAAATCCAACCAGCAGGAGCTTCAGGATGCCGAGGGTGCGCTGGAAAAGGTGCGCACGGAGCACGATACGGCAAAAAGTTCGCTGGATGAGAGCCGGCAGCAGGTAAGTCGGATGCGCAGCAATCTGGACGAGACCGGCAAAAGGCACAGCGAGGCCAATCGGCGGATCAACGAATTGCAGAATCTGCAGGTGCGGCTCGAATCGCGGGTGGAGAACGCCGAAGAGCAGGAGCAGCGGCTGCAGCAGGAGCTGGTGCAGAGCCGGGAAAAAGCTGCCTCTTTTGCAAATGAAAAAGAGGAGCTGGAGTCGCGCCATGAAGCGTTCACCGCGGAATACGAGGAGGCGCTTCAGAATCTTGAAAACGCCCGAAACGAACGCGAACAGCTTCTGAACCGGATCAACCGGCACAAGGATGAGATCCGCGAACTCCAGAGCGCCTGTGACGCCTTCCAATCGGAATACGAGCTGCTGAAAAGCCTTGCCGAGTCATCAGATGCCCATCCCGCCGGAGTGCAGTATCTAAAAGAGCATCGCGATGATTTTTCCATGCTCGAGATCGTCAGCGACGTGTTCTCAAGTGAGGAGAAGTATGCCGCGGCTGTAGAGGCGGTTTTGGGTGATGCGGCCAACTTCGTGATCACGACCAATGACGAAGAGGCGGCCCGGGCATTCGGACTCCTGCGCAAGAAGGACAAGGGACGGGTGACCATCATTCCGCTTGACCGGATTGCCGGTGACGGTCGCGGACCTGCCGACATCGGAGGTAGTGACGGTACCGGGGGTAGTGTCGGTGTTGGTGACGATGACGCCGGCAGCTCCCATACCGCCGGCAAGGACACCCTGGCGGATCACATCACTTGCGATACCGTCTTTGATTCACTGAAACAGCTTTTTTTCGGGAATGTAGTGCTGGCGGATACACTTGAACATGCCATACGTATTGTGACTGATAACAAGGCTACTGCCGTTACTCCGGACGGTGACGTGGCAGCGAAAAACGGCTTCATCTACAGCGGTAGCAGCAACCGGAATGCCGGGGTCCGGATCGGACTCCGTGAAAAAGTGGAAAAGCGCCGGCAACAGGCTGAACAGAAAGCGCTGGAAGTGGAGAAGGCCACAGTCCGGCTCGACGACCTCACCGAATCCTACCGAAAATTTGACCTGCAGCACCATCAGCAGATAGTAAAGGAGTGCTCCGACCGCCTCCGAAAGCACGAGGCGCGCACCGAATCCTTTCAGACCCAGTCCGAATTTTATCTCAATAATGTACAGGATCTTGAGCGGCGATTGGAAGAACTTAAAGAAACCGCCAGCAAAGCTTCTGAGGAGCGCAAAAAAATCACCCCGGAGCTGGAAACTCTGTCGGAGCAGCTGGAGGCGGTGGTCCGTGAGGAGGTAACTCTGAAATCAGCACTCAACGAAAAAGAGGAGGTCCTGCAGCGATCACAGACCCGTTTCAACGACGTCGCCCTGCGATATCAGAATGCCGGCAACACGGTCACCACGCTCAAGCGCGACATAGAGCGGTTCGAGTCGAATGTGCAGGGGATCAGGAACCGGCTCACCCAGCGAGCGGAGCAGGCCAAATCCAGCAAAGACCAGATCATCGCTCTCCGCGAGCAGCTTGAGACGGCCGGCGATGAACTGCGCGAGGAGCTTATCAAAAAGGAAGAGGCTGAAAAGGATTACCGCGAAGCCGAGGAGACATGTGCCCGGCAGCGCGGCAAGATCAACCTGATCGAAGAGAATCTCAAGGAGGTCCGGCGCAAAAAAGACTCCAACCAGGAGCTGCTCTACTCCCTGGAACTGGCCAAATCCAAGCTGGAAATGGATCAGAAGAACATCAATGATCACATCTGGGAAACCTACAACATCACGATGGATCAGATTGACACCCGGCTGCCCGGGGACACTGACATCTCCACCGCCCGCGAAACCATCTTCACACTGAAACAGCGGCTCAAGAACATCGGGGAGGTCAACCCGCTGGCCATCACCGAGTACGAGGAGGAGAAGCAGCGGCTCGACCATTTTGAGGAGCAGATCAGCGACCTTGAGAAAGCCGAGGAGCAGCTCATCGAGACCATTCAGGAGATCAACCGGAACGCCCAGGAGCGGTTTAACAAAACTTTCCGGAAGATCCGGGAGAATTTCCGCACGGTGTTCAATACTCTGTTCGAGGAAAATGACCATTGCGACCTGGTGATGGATGAGAAGGCCGAAGATCCGCTGGAAGCCAAGATCGAGATCACTGCCAATCCCCGTGGCAAGCGTCCGAGTGTGATCGAGCAGCTCTCCGGCGGCGAGAAAACGCTCACGGCCATCGCCCTGTTGTTCGCAATCTATCTGGTCAAACCCTCGCCCTTCTGTGTGATGGACGAGGTGGACGCCCCGCTCGACGACCCGAACATCCTTCGTTTTACAAAGTTGCTGAGAAAATTCAGCGACGACACCCAGTTCATCGTCATCACGCACAACAAAACGACCATGGAGAAATCCGAGATGATGTACGGCGTCACCATGCCGGAAGTGGGCATCAGCAAGCTGGT
>SLLP01000202.1 GCA_007133995.1 Balneolales bacterium | reverse complement strand
ATATGCCATGCTAAATGTGCTATGACTGTGGTACCCAGGAGACGCACCATCCGGCGGGATGGACCGGGCCGGCAAAAAGGGTGCAACCGCCGCACTCAGGCCCATGCTGATCATCTACCCAGTACTCGCAATTATCACATCTTTCATCAGGATTGGGTGTTTCAGCGACATATTGCAGTGTTTCACGAAGCTGAATATCGCTCTCACTGAGTCCCGACAGATCGGCGCAGGGGTCAGCCGGCGCTTCTTCACCATTGCCGCATCCTTTTAAAAATACACCGGCTCCTGCACCTGCAAAGCCGAGCATGGAGAGTTTTCCTAAAAAGGCTTTTCTGCTTATTGAATTTTCTTTACTCATAATTGATGATTTTTAGGTTTGGGGACACTTGATATTGCATGAACTAGATCATAACACCTGTAAGTAACGCTATAAAGCTAATCAATAAAAGGATTAATCGAAAACGGGTTGAAAAAAATATGGGTCGGAGCCAGAACCCGAATCCCCATCGATGCCTGACCAGCCATTCGTAGTATTGAATGCGCTGCAGAGCACCCAATGCGATTGTAACATGACCATGTATGATCGTCATTGTAAACGGAAACGCGAAACAGAACGTCCCGACGTATAGCCAGAATTCATGAAATCTGAACCACATTCCAAACATGGCATAGGGCCAGGCAAAAAGCATGAAAAGAGGGGGGATCAGCAGGAGGTTAATCCAGCTGATCCTTCGATAGTTTTGTTCACTCAACTCCTTTTGATTGAGTGTTTTTCCGGAACTTTGCATGTATTTCGCTGTGCAAGAATCACGCTGTGCAAGAATCACCTGAAGGCTGCAACCAAATCCAGCGATCAGAGTCTGGAAGCTTCATCAAGAGCCCTCATCCTCGCTTCTTCAAACTCATCTCCGGGAGTCCATTGACGAAGATCATCTTCGTTGGCAATGCGAAGGGCTACACGGTAGATCAGCTTCAAATCCTCAAGTGCGCCGGACAGATCCCACCAGTCATGGATGCGATCATGTACGGTATGATAGATTTTTGAGCGATATTCTGCGACCTGTTCATTGTAGTTGTCGGGTTTATCTACGAATTGGGTGCCGGGATTGGGATAGAGTGCGGGGATTCCTACCCTTGCAAATGAAAAATGGTCGGAGCGATAGTAGATGCCCTGCTCCGGTCGCGGGTCGGGCTTGACGATCCTGTCAAGGTTTTCCGCTTCACCGGCAAGGATGTGGTCAATGTCGGATCGGCCATAGCCGATCGCCACGAAATCTTTGGTTTCACCAAAAATATTGGTGGCATCCAGGTTGATGTTGGCCGAGATCTTGCCGGCATGGACCGGCGGGTTTTCAGCAAAGTATCTTGAGCCCAGAAGGCCGGATTCTTCGGCTGTTACCGTTACGAAATAAAGGGTGCGGCGAATATCATCCGGTTCCATCTGATAGAGCCGGGCCAGGTTGAGCAGGAGGCTTACTCCACTGGCATTGTCCCAGGCCCCGTTGAATATTGAGTCGCCTTCCACAGGACTTCCAATGCCGAGATGGTCATGATGTGCCGAGAAGACTACGGCCTGATCGGCCAGTTCGGGGTCAGAGCCCGGGATTTTGCCGACAACATTCTGGCCGTTAATAGTACGGTACACGGCGTCCATGGTAGCATTGATGCGCACATCCGTTAATGGTACCGGTTCGAAATCGGGACGTTCGGCAGCTTCCAGCATGTCATCAAGATTGAGTCCTGCCATCTCAAAAAGTTCACGACTCCGATCGTGTGTCAGCCAGCCGCTAAACTCGGTCTGATGCTCCTGGTCATCATAGACGAAAAACCGTTCGCGGCTCCAGCTGTTGCGGACCACATCCCAACCGTAACCGGCTGTTTCGTCCGTGTGAATGATGATTGCGCCCAGGGCGCCTTTCTCTATCGCCTGCTCGTACTTGTACGTCCATCGGCCATAGTAAAGGCGGTTGCCGCCATCGAAACGATCTTCGTAGGTGACAGGGTTAAAGTTTTTGAAAACCAGCACCTTACCAGAAACATCAGTGCCTTTGAAATCATCCCAGTCCTCCTCAGGTGCTTCTATGCCGTAACCGACATAAACAAGCTCGGCGTTTTGTACGTCAATCGATTCCTGGACGTATGCAGGCCATGCCATGGCATCGTCCTGATACGCCAGGTAGACCTGTTCTTGCCCGGATTGCAGTGATACACGTATGTTATGGGTGACTTGTCCCATCAAGGGTACTGGCTGTGTAAAAGATCCGTCTTGCATGCCCGGTTCGATGCCATATTCCTCGAACTGACTGATAATGTAAGCCACCGTCATCTCCTCATATACAGTGCCGGGTGTGCGACCTCCGAACTCGTCGGAGGCAAGCACTTTCACATGCTCAAGGATGCGTTCCTCGCTCATGGGGCCCGGGAGAACATCACACTCGTAACTGGGTCCGCAGGCTTTGGCAGTAATCAGTAGTAAAACACCAAGTGCAGCTAATATAATATTTTTCATAAGTATATGATGTTAAATGGAATGCGTTATTTTGTGTATAAAAGTTATCGTAGAAATATTTCACAGGTATACAGATTTTTGTATGGGATGGATTCCGCAAATCAGCTTCGCGGACGCATCTCAGATTCGGCTTGCAATAAGCATTTCAATATCACGATAAGGCATGTCGAAAAGTTGTGCGAGAGATTTTTTTGTGAGTTGGTTCTTGTATACATAGGTTCCGTTACGCAGACTTACATTGGTCCAGAGAGCTTCCCGGAGTCCGCCGGCGTCACCGATATCCAGTAGAAACGGAACCAGCAGGTTGTTCAGGGCGATCGTGGCGGTTCGGGCGGCATTGGAGGGAATATTGGGAACGCAGTAGTGGACCACACCGCACTCGACATAGACCGGGTCGGAGTGGGAGGTGATTCGGCTGGTCTCAATACATCCACCCTGATCAATCACGGCATCCACAATGACACTACCGGCTTTCATTGTCTCCACCATGGGCCGGGTAACCAAACAAGGCGAGCGATGGCCTTCTACCATAGCCGCACCGATTACGACATCAGCCACTTTCAGGGCAGACGATATAAATTGATGGGTTGCCATGGCAGTGATGATGCGACGATCCAGTGAATTTTCGAGCCGGCGCAGCTGAGCCAGGTCGTTGTCCATCACGAAAACCTGAGCACCGTAACCGAGCGCGGTCCGGGCGGCATATTCGGCTATGATCCCCGCTCCGAGTATGACAACCGTGGCGGGAGGCACCCCGGAGATGCCGCCAAGGAGAATACCCAGACCCTGTTGATTGTTTTCCAGGTAATGCGAGGCAATCTGTACCGACATGGATCCGGTGATCTCATGCATCATTCGCACGATGGGAAAGCTGTTATCCGGTGATTTTATGAATTCGAAACCGATTCCGGTCACATTTTTTCGAATAAGCTCCTTCAGATAGCTTTCTGTTGTGTTTCCCAGATGAAGAGCTGAAATGATGGTTTGATCCGGCTGAAGCAGCTCCTGCTCACTCTCATCCGGTGGAGCTACCTTCATGATGATTTCGGACTTTTTATAGAGCTCTTCTACCGACCAGATGGTTGTGGCCCCGGCTTCCGAATACTCCAGATCGGAAAAGCGGGCATCTTCACCCGCACCTGTTTCGATGTAAACTTCATGTCCGTTGGCAACAAGATCGGATACGCCGCCGGGTGTGACAGCCAGCCTGCGCTCATCCATAGACCGTTCTTTCGGCAATCCTATCTTCATGCTGACGCGGGAACCGGAATACGCTTCGGTTTTTTCCAGTGTTTTTAGTCCGAATTGCTGCGCCACCTGATAGGGGTTCATTATTTCCATATGCCGGCGAATTCGTGATAGGATTAATTTCCTAAAATAAAAAATATAATCAAGAATTGGATGCTTTTATATAATTAGGCGTACCTTTAGGCAAATCATACCGGAAGACACACAGATATATGTACCTGAAACCCAAAAAATCACTCGGGCAGCATTTTTTGAAGGACAGCAACATTGCCCGTAAAATTGTAAGCAGTGTGGAAGCGGCTGACGGGGACCGGGTTGTGGAAATAGGTCCGGGTACGGGAGCATTGACAGTACCCTTGTCACAGAAGCTTTCGGACCTGCATGTGTTTGAAGTGGATCCCAGATCGATTGAAGTCATCGGCAACATGTGTCCCGGTGTGGTCATTCATCCCGTCAGTTTTCTGGATGCCGAACTCGATTTCCTCAGCCAGGATCTTTCCGGAAAGCTGGTGATTGTGGGCAATCTGCCCTATTACATTACAAGTCCCATACTGTTCCGGATTCTGGACCGGGGAATGCTGTTTTCCCAGGCT
>SLLP01000004.1 GCA_007133995.1 Balneolales bacterium | reverse complement strand
TCCATGGAAACAGCCTCAGACCGCAGCTGGAAGATCCGCTTGTCGCATCTTCCAAGCCGGCATTTGCTTTTTTCAGGAGAGGTCAGACATCGGTACGGGTCGATGACTGGCGCCTGATCAAGCATCGGGATGGTGAGGAGGTTCTGGGTTATGAACTTTTTGATTTCCGGAACAACCCGGACGGAGAGCGGAAAGATCCGGATCAATATGCTCCGGTGATTGAAGAGCTGTCGGAACACTTCACCCCATTGCCCTGGATTTCCAGGTGATTTTGAAAGTCCTCATCGAAAATGACTGAATTGCAACGGGAATTCATGATGATTCAGGACTGGGCTTTCGATGGCTATGGAATTCCCCTTGATGTTATAGTAAAACTATATCATAATATCGTCAGTTTCTCAGGTTACAAAGTTGAAGTGGTTCCGGCGAGTGTCAAATATACCGAAGCTCCGCATTGACTGATAAAAAACCTTACTTCAAAACCGGGCTGCCGTTATTAATATTTACTTGCTAAAAATCCCGATGAACCAGGCAAGTAGTCAATAGTTATAATCAAAAAAAATTGTAACATCGGTATAGAAACTTATCCCAAGACTTGGGAGGAAGTCATTATTAATGTGCTCATTCATAGTGGAACGGTAAACCGGGTATAGAAACCAAGTATCTTGCGCGTTTGTTCAGCGCCTTCGGGCGGTTAAGGACGTTCGGTGAGGTTCACCACCAGCCTTTGCACTCAGAAGGTTAAAAAGCGTTCTTCAATGCCGGCGGTATCAACCATAACTTTGAACAGGTCTGTATTAATTACAAATCCTTCAAGAGCTTCGCTTCCTGGTCCGTAAGATGCCAACTCCACATAGTCGGAGGTGTGCGATGTGGAGGCCCAGGTGATATTTGTATGATTGGAGAGAATTTCACCGTATACGGAAGACCTGTTATTGCGACGCGACGCGACATGGTTGTACTCACCGTTCAGGACATCGCGTAAGGCACTTGCTTCGTGATCTGTTATATGCAGGCGGGTGGCCTCTTCCATTACTTCCTTTATATGGCTGATTGTCCTTGATTCGCCCATCTGACCAGCAACCCACTGTGCTGAATGCTTGAAATGGTGTATTTTGTCAAAATCTGAATCAGAACCGCTGCTGAGGCCCGGATTGGCATTCCCGTGGTCGGTCGTTATGATGACAAGCGTATCGTCCCTGTTTTCCGTAAAGTCGAGAGCTATTTTTATGGCATCATCAAATGCAATCTGATCGTAGATGAGTCCGGCAGGATCGTTTGAATGTGCGGCATGATCCACGCGTGCACCTTCGACCTGAAGGATGAATCCATTCGGGTTACGGGAGAGTTTTTGTAACGCCAGATCTGTCATTTCAGCGAGAGTCGGAACCGTTTTCATCAGTTCCGGAGTATGGATATGGTCTATGGTGTATGGGACATGTGCGTTGTCGAATACACCCAGAAATGGGGTGTCCAGCACTGCTGATCCGATCTCCTGCTTAGACGTAACCACATGGTATCCACCTGCTCTGTAGGCGATGTAAAGATCTTTTTGATCGCTTCTCTTTTCAGGATTGTAATGTCGGTCGCCTCCACCCATTAAAACATCAATACGGCGTTCGAGGTACTGTTCCGCGATTTGTTCTCCCATTCTCCTTGACTCCGTATTGGCTGCAAAACCGGCCGGTGTGGCATGCGTAATTTCCGCTGTGGTGACCAGTCCGGTCGATCTGCCGGCGTCCCTGAAAATCGGGAGGATAGGCTTGTGAATTTCATTGTTCACACCGATGTTCACGGATCCGTTATTGACCCTGTGTCCACATCCCCAGGAACAGGATGCCGCCGCAGAATCGGTTACTACTCTGTTGGCTGAAGCCATATCCATATTCCCCTGCACAACCAGGCCTTCCTCCAGAAGCCTGATCCAGTTGGATGGCCTGCCGTCGCGCCTTCTCAATACCAGGTCGGCCATTGTGAGCGCTCCGACACTCATCCCGTCACTCACAAGAAAAATTACATTCTTTGCCTTACCCCTCTGCGTAACAGGTGCGCATGACGTACCGGTCAGCATCCCGGTTCCGAGAAGAAGTGAACCAAGGGCCCCGGTTTTGAGAAAATCTCTGCGTGATTGATGGCTCATTGTAATTCGATTTTGTTAAAATGGAAATTTTCCGCAACAAGATACAAAAGATGGCTTTTATTTGTTCGCAGTAATAAACGTAAGTGACCGAAGAAGTGCAGGGCTTTGCGTTTATTGCTGCCACGTTTTGAGTCACTTTACATGATAGTGCTCAGGAAAACAAAAAAAAACGGCCGGCGATAACGGGAAAACTGTGTAAAAAACAGGGTTAACAGGACTTGCAATCCCTTTCTGAAGGTGGTTGTCTCAAAAATTAACACGATGAAGTCGAAAAATTTGTATAATTCTGTCAAACCTGTCCATTCTTGAAAACAATTTTGGCCTATGATGTCCGGAATGGTTAGGTGAAATCATAACAGCTCATTTATGAACATGATTCGTACCCATTCAAAATCGGTTATCCCAATCGGATTACTTCTGATTTTCGTTGCCAACGCCTTTGCCCAGGATCCGATCCCCGTATCGCCATACGACTTTCCGTACGGCTACCCGTTTAAAGATTATCCCCTGGCAGGCGCATCGGATCCTTCGGCTTCCAGAGATTATCTCATTGAAGAGCCATACAACCGGGCATTTGGAGTTACCGTGAAACGAGTGGCCCAGTATGCTCTGCGTCTGATCCAGACTGACCGCATCGATGAAGCCATTGCATATTCTGATCGAATTATGGAAAACTACCCTCGTCTGCTTGACGAGGAAATGTATTTCATGCGTGCAATGGCCCTGGCTCAAAAGGGTGATATCGATCTGGCGGCAGAGAGCCTTGAAATGGCCATAAGCAAAGCCGGACAGGAGCCACAACGGTTTCTTGCTGGTCCACGTCGTATGTTTGCTCCGATGCACGATCATCCTGTATTTGTCGATCTTTGGCAAATGCACCAAAACGATCTGGTACATGGTCCGATGCTGGGGGCTTTGACCGATCAAAGCGTCAAGGTCTGGGTACGGACCGTAGCTGAAACTCCGGTTCATGTTGTCGTGAGTACATCACCGGACTTGTCGGATCCGCTGGTATCGCAAACGGTGTTGAGCAGAGCGTCTGACGACTATACAGCCGTAATACCGGTCACAGATCTGAAGCCGGGCAACCGGTATTACTATTCTGTGGTCCTGGGAAGCGGTCACGGGTTCTCCAATAAGGGACATCATGGACCACCCGATCGTACACGTGAGATTCGTGGAGATCACCAGACATTTCGGACCAATCCGGCACCGGGAGAAAGCAGCCGCTTTCAGGTGGCATTCGGTGGATGTGCAGGATATGTTCCGTACAATGAGCGAGTCTGGGATGTGGTTCGGCGCTTTCAACCACGGGCATTTCTGACCCTGGGCGACAATGTCTATATCGATGATCCGGAAAGTCCCGATCAGCAGCGTCTGATGTACTACCAGCGGCAGTCGCGTCCGGAATTTCGAAGGCTCGTTGGTTCAACACCGGTCTATGCCATATGGGATGACCATGATTTTGCCATGGATGACAGTGAAGGAGGTCCGGAAGTGAATGTGCCCTATTGGAAACCAATGGTACTGGATATATTCAAGCAGAACTGGGTAAATCCGTCCTATGGCGATGCCGATCGACCGGGCGTATGGTTTGATTTTGAAATAGGGGATGTTCATTTCATACTGCTGGATGGACGTTACTACCGTGAGGATGCGGGCAGATGGAGTGGCGGAGAGCGTATTGAAAACGCCTCCATGCTGGGTCCGCATCAAAAAGAGTGGCTCAGGCAAACCCTGACCGGCTCAGATGCCACATTCAAAGTACTGGTTTCCCCGGTTCCCTGGAAATATGAAGCAAAGGGCAGTGGAGTGCGGACCCTGGATGGATGGTATGGATATTCCGAGGAACGTGAAGAGATATTTTCGTGGATCGAAGATCAGAATATCGAAGGAGTGGTACTCATCTCGAGTGACCGCCACCGCTCGGACGCCTGGCTGATTGATCGTGAAGATGGATATGACTTTTACGAGTTTAGTTCCGGACATTTTACCAACCAACACACTCACGACGTTTTGGAAGGATCACTATTTGGATTCAATACCAAAAACTCATTTGGATTGCTGACATTCGACACGGATGCAGATGATCCCCACGTTACCTACCAGATTGTAGATATCGATGGGTATATTCAGGAGACTATTAGCATCAATCTCTCACAACTTTCCAGGTGATTTGAAATATATTGAGTTCGGGTTGCTTTTGAAAATCATGATCG
>SLLP01000189.1 GCA_007133995.1 Balneolales bacterium | reverse complement strand
GACGCGGACGCGTAAAAATCCGTTTTCCCTGCGCATAAAGATCAAATTGTGGCAAGGCATCGGCCAGCTCCAGGTTGGCATCGTAAAAAGAACCAATGGTCCCAATATCCGTCCAGTAGCCCGTATACTTGAAGCTGGCTACATTCATTTGGGAGGATATGGCTTTCGGTATTATCTCCTTGCCAAAATCTACAGTTTCCGGGTTGTCGTTAATGAGGTGCCAAAGCGTGTTCTTATTAAATACGTAAATGCCCATGGAGGCCAGGTAGACTTTCCCTTGCGCCTTAAGTTCATCTGATACCTCGGACTCCCAGCCATCGAGCTGGTCCAACGTGGGTTTTTCAATAAAACTGGTGATCATGCCATTATGATCGGTTTTAAGGATGCCAAATCCGGTGGCATCCTGCGCTGTTACCGGTATTGTTCCGACGGTCAGTTCGGCGTTAAGATCTTCGTGATTATTCAGCATGTTGCGGTAATCCATCTGGTAAAGCTGGTCGCCCGACAGGATCAGTATTCTGTCTGCTTTGTGATTTTGCAGATAACGAAATGTTTGTCTGACCGCATCTGCCGTTCCCTGAAACCACTGCCGTGAGCTCGGAGTCTGTTCGGCTGCAAGGATATCGACAAATCCTCTGGAGAAAGCGTCGAAATTGAATGTGTTTTTTACATGCTGATTCAGAGAAGCCGAATTGAACTGCGTTAGTACGTAGATCTGGCGAATATCGGAGTGCAGGCAGTTGGAGATGGGAATATCTACAAGACGGTATTTACCTCCGACCGGAACAGCCGGTTTCGATCTGTTTTTCGTAAGCGGATAGAGACGGGTTCCAGCACCGCCACCAAGAATGACAGCAATTGTTGATTCCATATTCACTTCTCCATGATTAATAATTGGTACATTTCGTGATACTTTTTTGCCGAATTATGCCAGGAAAAATCTTTGAGAGCCGCTTTTTTTTGAAGACCCTCCATGAGGATCTTGTCAGAATAAACCGTAGCAGCTCGTTGTAACGCATAAAAGGCATCATCAAGGTTGAATTGATCAAATAGAATGCCGTATCCTTCCGCTTCCGAGTAATCGATGACGGTGTCTTTCAGACCACCGATACTTCTAACAACAGGAATTGTGGCATATCTCATGGCATACATCTGGTTTAGTCCGCATGGTTCAACACGGGACGGCATCATAAGAAAGTCACTGCCTGCATACATGCGGTGAGCCAGTTTTTCGTTATAAGTAAGCGAGGCATCAAAAAAATTAACATACTGCCCCTTCATCTCCTGGAACCTCTTGTGCAGCCACGGTTCACCTGTGCCTAAAATCAGAAAGTTAGCCTTAAAACCCGTTTCAATAAAACGTGATATAAGATCCGGAAGAATGTCGGCACCCTTTTCATCGACAAGTCTGCCGATAAATGAAAACAGCGGCAATTTCGGGTCAAACTCAAATTTGTCACAAAGCCAGTTTTTATTCTTGCGTTTTCCCTCGACAAATGTGTCGGAATCATAATTGGCTACTATGAGTGGATCTGAAGCCGGATCCCAGACATCCGTGTCGATTCCGTTGATTATTCCCAGTGACTTGTCTTTCTCAAAGGAAAGCAGCGATTCCAGCCCCTTGCATGAGTGTTGAAGCTCTTCCAGATAAGATTCCGAGACTGTGGTAACTCTCCATGCGGTTCGAATTCCCGCAGAAAGTGAATTCATCCGACCATTCCAGTACAAAAAACCCTCACGCTCGGTATTGATTTTTGGAAGTTGATACTTCTTGCCCTGATCATACCAGCCCTGGTAATGTCCATTATGAATCGTCAGTACAGATGGAATGGAACTGAATTCGTGATACACCGGCGAACTGGTCATCAAAAATGGAATCAGTGCGGTGTGATGATCATGGCAGTGAATGATATCCGGTTTCTTGCTGAATGATTTCAACCAGTCCAGCGCAGCGATTTGGAAAGTCGCAAACCGTTCGAACTCATCCCAGTAAGGAAAGTCGCTTTGTGCGTCAATGTAAATACCCGACCGATCCAGCCTTCCGGGTATATCAACCAGATAAACCGGGAATCCAAGTATATCTCCCGCTTCATGCATGATCCGGTATTCGAAGCGGTCATCACCAAGCCGGGCAATACCTTGATGGACGGTCTCAAATTCGTGGTTACGCACCCATTCAATATCAAAATGAGGCATTACGACCCACGACTCAACGTCAAACTGCTGTAAATACTTTGGGAGTGAGCCGACAACATCGGCCAGTCCCCCTGCTTTTGCTACTGGATAGCACTCGAAACTGATGTGAATAACTTGCATGTGAAACTTATTTACTTTTTTGACCGTAAGAGACCGACATAATCCGGAGCTTGAATTTCACCCGATGAAACAAATTTTTCAAATTCCTGCATTCGTTGAAAACCGCATCGAATGTTAAGACTTTTCACTATGTATATAAGAAAATCAAAGGCTATCTTACAAACTTTATTTTTTAAACCTTTTATAAAGTTGAATGAAGTTTCTACAGGTTCAACAATTCTAATCTATGAGTGATTCCATCGTTGAATTCAGTAATGTAACCAAGCGGTTTGGTGAGCACAGAGCTGTGAACAATGTGAGTTTTGTGGTCAGGCAGGGACGTATTTTTGGACTTCTTGGTCCAAATGGTGCAGGAAAAACGACCAGCATACGAATGCTTACCTACATTCTCAAGCCTGATTCGGGATCCATCAAAATGTTTGGACAGCCAGTGGGACCCGAAACACAAAAAAAACTGGGCTATCTGCCCGAAGAACGAGGCCTTTATAAAAAGATGAAAGTCGGAGAACAACTCATCTACTTATGTCGCCTGAAGGGATTTACCAGGGAAAAAGCGCGTGATCGAATTCGTTACTGGCTTAAGCGCTTTGGTGCCCTTGACTGGATAGGACAGGAAGTCAGCGAGCTCTCCAAAGGAATGCAGCAAAAAGTGCAGTTTGTAGCAACTATTGCACATGATCCGGACTGTCTTATTTTTGACGAGCCTTTCAGCGGGCTGGATCCTATTAACAGTGAGATGCTCAAGGAGGCTATCCTTGAACTCCGTGATGCAGGTAAAACCATCTTTTTTGCCACGCACAGAATGGAACAAGTAGAACAATTATGCGACGATATTGCCCTTTTCAACAAGGGGAAGCTCATTCTGCAGGGTGATCTGGCTGAAATTCGTTCATCATACGGACATAATAGCATCCGTCTTCGATTCAGCGGCGACAGCAGGTTTCTGAACGACATGGAAAACATCCGGGTTAACAACCGCTCAACAAATTATGCAGAGCTCAGGCTTCTGGAAGGGGCTGACGACCAACTGATACTCCGTGAAGCGCAACGTCACGTTAAGATCCATGGATTTGAGCTGATGCAGCCCAGTATCCAGGAAATTTTTATCGACTCGGTTTCAAAATGACTTTTGACATGATTCAAAAAGAGAAACTTTTTCTGATAATCCAAAGAGAATATCTGACCCGCCTCAGAAGTAAAATTTTCATTGTGACCACCATCCTTGCTCCTGTCGTGATGATCCTGCTGCTGATCCTTCCCACGCTCATCCAGACCATGTCTGCTGACCGACATCGTCAGTTTCTGGTATACGATGAAACCGGTGAAGTGGGATCCGAGTTGGTGGCCGCCGACTCGATGTATTACAAGTTGACAAATGACACCCCGGATGAGTTGCGAACCCGGCTTATTAGCGGATCGATTGAGGGCTATATGGTCATCCCTCACGAAATACTTGACGGTCAAGGCAAGGTTACTTTCTATCATGGCGGTACAGCCGGCATGACAGTAACCTCCCGGATCAGGTCGGATGTGCAACAGATTGTCCGTGACATTCGACTGGACCGGTTAGATACCCCCGCCGAAGTCCGTACCATATTGGCCGGTCGGGTGCAGACAGAGAATCTTACAGTTACAGCCGAAGGTACTGAGGAAGCGGACAGCGGTTTTTTCATGCTTCTTGGCTTTATCATGGGCTTCATCATTTATGGAGCTATGTTCGCCTACGGTGCAGTGATTATGAGAAGTGTGATGGAGGAAAAAACGAGTCGTATTGTGGAGGTGATTGCCTCATCTGTCCGACCGTTTGAGTTGTTGATGGGTAAAGTGACCGGCGTTGCCCTGCTCGGACTCACACAATTTGCTATTTGGGCTGCTGCCGGAGCCGGTTTAATGATGATTGCCGGACCGGTTATGGCACTGTTCATGAGTGGCGGCGCTGCACAAGGGCAACCCGTGGATGCAGCAACCGATGCCGCAGCTTTCAGCATTCCGTCAATCGATCCGTTTATCTGGGTCGGTTTCGTACTCTTTTTTCTTCTGGGATTTCTGATTTACAGTTCACTTTTCGCAGCTGTGGGATCG
>SLLP01000248.1 GCA_007133995.1 Balneolales bacterium | reverse complement strand
CGCACCAGGCCGAAATAGAGGCTGTAGGTGAGCTGGCTGACTTTTTCCGCTTCAACGCACAGTATCTGACCGAAATCATGTCAGATCAGCCTCATTCACCCGATGGCATGTGGAATCGGGTGGAATACCGCCCGCTTGAAGGTTTTCTGTTTGCAGTTACGCCATTCAATTTTACCGCCATTGCCGGGAATCTGCCGACATCCATGGCGATGTGCGGAAATGTGGTGCTGTGGAAGCCCGCTACCAGCTCAATCTATTCCAACTATTATGTAATGAAGCTGCTGCAGGAGGCCGGACTGCCAGACGGAGTCATCAATTTTGTGCCCGGACCCGGTGCAAAGGTGGGCGATCCGGTACTGAAAAGCCCCCATTTTGCCGGAATCCAGTTCACCGGCTCCGAGGGTACATTCAACCATCTTTGGAAAGGCGTTGCAGCTAACCTTGAATCATATCACAGTTATCCCCGTATTGTAGGCGAAACAGGGGGAAAGGACTTCATTTTTGTGCACAATTCGGCCGATATCACAGAAGTGACCGTGGCAGCATTGCGAGGATCGTACGAGTATCAGGGGCAAAAATGCTCGGCAGCATCCCGTATGTATGTTCCTGAATCAAGATGGCCGGATTTCCGCGAAATATTCCTGGCGGAAGTGGCAAAAATAAAAACCGGCGATGTCACAGATTTTTCGTTCTTCATGGGTGCGGTCATAGACAAAAAAGCATATCAAAGTATCACATCCTACATTGATTTCGCCAGTGAGGCCGATGATGCCGAAATTATAGCTGGCGGGGGATACGATGACAGTATCGGTTATTTTGTGGAACCTACAGTCATTCTGACCACTAATCCTCAATTCAAAACCATGCAGGAGGAGATTTTCGGGCCTGTGCTGACTATCTTTGTTTATAATGATGATGCATTCGAGCAGACACTCAAGCTCTGCAACGAGACATCACCCTATGCGCTTACAGGAGCAATATTCGCCAAAGACAGATACGTGGTCAAGAAAATGGCAAATGCGCTTCGTGATGCGGCCGGCAATTTCTACATCAATGACAAACCGACCGGAGCTGTCGTAAACCAGCAGCCGTTCGGTGGGGCGCGACGCTCTGGAACCAATGACAAGGCCGGTAGCAAACAGAATTTACTGCGCTGGCTTTCAGCCCGTGCCATCAAGGAAGTATTTGATCCCCCGACCTCGTGGCAGTACCCCTATATGGACTGATGTATAATTTATGGACTGGAGTTCTGTGTGTCGCTGTGTGAAAGTGTGACTGTATGGCTGTGTGACTGCGTGACAGTGTGAAAGACAACTGCCCCGCAATGGAAGAGGGAAATGAAGCTTCACGATGGTTAACCGATCCTTATAACCTCCGAAGAGTCTCTGGCTCTTCTAAATAAAAAACTGGAAGCAAATGGAGCATCCAGAATAACTATGGATAGATTTCGACCCAACATCGTTATTAGCGGTCTGGAGCCATTCGAAGAGGATGCTTTTGATACCATATTTTCAATCGAAAGCGTTTATGAATCCGGGATCAGAAAGCCATGGCGGCGCTGTCCCGTAACCACGACCGATCAGACTACCGGAGAGCGTGCAGAATCGAAAGACCCGCTAAAAACCCTGACAGTGATGAATATTCAGCCCGATCTCAAGGGAGCGTTTTTCGGTCAGAACGCGACGTTGCTTTCCGGAGATGGCGGACGTATTTCGGTCGGAGACAGAGTAAAAGCCACGAGCAAAGAACTGTAAGAGTCTGATGATAGTGAAACAACTTTCTGGACGCTCGTTCGTCTAAGAATGTAGTTCAGATGCAATAATTTTGAAGATTTTTACATTTGAACAGCGTACCATGATATCTTAGGTGGAACATCTGTTGCGCAGATGATCATTTTCTAAAAACGGATGAACCATCCGTTCGGAAAACGAGTTATATCCGCTTAGTGCCATCGCGTTTAAACAAACCTCGACACCATTCTTGAAAACACACATCACTTCATTCACCTCTCTGTCACTTGTTGTTCTGCTTGGCATTTCATGTAGCGGGAACAATGATCAACGTCCGGGCGGACAAGCTGGACCCGGGGGCTGGTCCGGATCAGCAAGACAGGCGACCAGTGTGGAAACCACAGAGGTAACCACATCATCCATATCTGATCAGGTGCGTTCTTTCGGTACGGTGCGCGCTCAGGACGTAGTCTCCATCATTCCCCAGGTAAGCAACCGGGTTACCAGAATCCATGTCGATTTGGGTGATACGGTAAGACAGGGCCAGCTTCTGGCAAAAATTTACGACGTGCCTTTCAGGGATGCGCTCGAGCAGGCGGAGGCACAACTGCGCCAGAGCCGGGCGACATTTGTGCGTGATTCCACAACCTATGAACGGCAGGTCCAGCTTTTCGAACGCGGCGCAAGCAGCCCCAATGAACTTGATAATGCCAGATCGGCATTCCAAAGCAGCAAAGCCCAATATGAATCGGCCCGGGCTGCACTCACGCAAAGCCGGGAAAATCTTCAAAATACGGAAATTCGGTCCCCGGTGAATGGCGTAGTTCTCGGGCGCACAATCGCCGAAGGCGATCTGGCCCGGACCGGTGAACCGGCGTTTGAAGTTGCCAACCTTTCAGGATACGAGACCAGGCTCTTTCTGCCGATGCAGGACTGGGAGTCGGTCAGCATTGGATTGCCTGTCCAGATGCGGCTTTCCAACCGGGATGAAGTTGCAGCGCGGGGCATAATATCGAGGATCAGTCCGCAGCTCAATCCCAATACAGGTCTTGGCGAAGTGGTTGTAAGTCTCATCGATGCATCCCAATTCGTCAGACAGGGTGTTCTTGTCGACTCCCGCATCACCCTCAGAACCAATGAACATTCTGTGGTGATTCCGCGTTCTGCCATGCTCGAACAGGTCGAAACGTATATCGAACCGGAAACCAATACCGTGGAAATTCGCAGAAATTACAGCGCTTTTGTGTCTGTCGGTGATACGGTTGCGCAGCAACGGCAGCTGGAACTCGGACTGGAGCAGGGCGAGCGGGTCGAGGTGCTGGCGGGTCTTGAACCCGGAGACAGGCTTGTGATAACCGGGCATCGCAACCTCAGTGACGGTGACCGAATTCGTGTAGCAGGCCAGCCACGTCCCGGAACCCGGGAACAGCGCCTCGAAGATGGACCGCCGGCCGAAGGTGAAGCGGGGGGGCAAAGCAGTTCCGGAGATAATGGAAGTTCCGGAGGTGAGGGCAGATCCGGGGGTGATGGAAATTCCAGAGGTGATGGAAGTTCCGGCGGGAACAGGTAACATATGAGAAACCTCTCCAAACTTGCAGTAAACCGACCCATCACGTTTCTGATGGCGAGCCTGATCCTTATCGGTTTCGGGATATTCGGTCTCCTGAATCTGAGGCTCAATCTGTATCCTGATGTCTCGTTTCCGACGGTCACGGTGTACACTACCTATGAAGGTGTCGCACCGGAAGACATGGAAACGCTGATCACGCGTCCCATTGAGGAGGCGGTTGGAAGTGTGTCCGGTATCGAGCGGGTACGCTCGCTTTCAAGTCAGGGGGCATCGGTCGTAAGGCTCAATTTCCGGTGGGGGATAGATCTCTTTTATGCCGAGACAGAGGTCCGCAAGCGTCTTGATATGATCCGGCGCAGTTTGCCGCAGGATGCCGATCAGCCCATCGTCTTTTCCTATGATCCCAATGACGAACCGGTGGTTGTGCTCACGCTGACCTCATCCACCCGGAGTCCGCGCGAGCTGCGCACCATCGCTACTCAACAGCTGGAACAGCGAATAGAGCGTATCAGCGGTGTCGCCTCGGCCGCCACGGCAGGCGGATACGACCGTCAAATCAACATACGCATCCGCAATGCCGATATGCGCGCATTCAACATAAGCATCTCGGACATTGCCAACACGCTTCGTCAGGAGAACATACAGGTGCCGGCCGGACAGCTTGAGGAGGGCGAAACAACCTATTCGCTGCGGACGGTCGGCGATTTCCGTAATATTGATCAGATTCGCAACACCATCGTCGGCAACACGGACGGTAATCCGGTCTATCTGCGAGACGTGACCCGGGTCGAGGATGGCATCGCCCAGCCCATTGGCAATGTACGCGTTCAGGGCAACGACGGAGTAGTAATCAATGTATATCGTCAAAGCGACAGCAATGTGGTGATGGCTGCCGGCGGTGTTATGAACTCCCTGGAGGATCTGCGGACCATTCTGCCGGCTGGTGTACAACTGGACGTATTGACAAACCAGGCAGATTTCATCGAATTATCCATCCGCAACCTCATCCTAACCGGTTTTCAGGCAGTATTTCTGGTTATGCTGATGCTGCTCATCTTTCTGCGCAGCGGTCGCTCATCGCTCATTGTCGCCATATCCATTCCGGT
>SLLP01000128.1 GCA_007133995.1 Balneolales bacterium | reverse complement strand
TACATCATTTATGTTCTGCGAGTTATTCAACATTCGTAATTTTCTGCGACCAACTTTCTGGACTTCTATCGGCAAATTTTTAACGGGTACCCCATTCCAAACCTGCTCAGCCTGTTTTGAGCCGAAAGTTACAATCATAATCTTTCACATTAGTAACGCGTAAGATAAGTAATATATTTGGTATCGATCAGTACTCTTTTCCGTTTCCAATCTTTATCACAGATTATCCGTTTCGGTAAATTTGCACAACCCCACCGCACAAATGCCGAACTCTTATGTGTCAAGTAGACCTTCTTTTTGGTCTGACGCAATTTTTCTCTTCTCAAGTCAGTTATAAATTTGTAAATTCTAGACAGTCTAGATGATATGTTCATGGTCGCAGACCGGTCACACAGCAGTATGATTAAAACGTCATGGACATTCTATCTGACCATATGAATCTAAATTGATTTAAACAGATGAACCGAAGGTTGTTATGATTACAAAACCAAAGAAATGGCAACTGCAAGAGGCCAAGAACAGATTTAGCGAACTGGTTCGAAAGGCATCCGAAGAAGGGCCTCAAACAGTTACCCGGCATGGAAAGGATAGCGTGATAGTTATTTCGGCTGATGACTATCGAAAAATGGAAAAACCGAAAACCTCGCTAGTAGAATTTTTCCGAACATCACCCCTTTCAGGAGTTGATCTTGATACGAAACGGGACCCATCACCAGCTCGTGATATTGAGTTATGAGCTGGCTCATTGATACGTGTTGCATTTCGGAATTGATAAAGAGGAAGCCCGATCCGAATGTTGTCAAATGGTTTTCCGATATGGATGAGTTTTCCATGTATATCAGTGTGATAACCTTCGGAGAATTAAGGAAAGGGATTGAAAAGTTACCGGACTCGGAAAAAAAGGACGAATTGAATCAGTGGGTGAAAGAAGATTTATCAAACCGGTTTAAAAACCGAATCCTTGATGTTTCGATGAAGGAAGTTGAAGAATGGGGAAAAGTTCTCGCTAAAGCTGAAAAAAACGGAATTCCTCTTCCCGCAATTGATGCACTCATAGCGGCTACGGCCAAAGCGCACGATCTCACGGTTGTAACGAGGAATAAAAAGGATATGAATAAGGCGGGTATAGGGTTGACCAATCCCTGGACATACGAACAACCTGACACATAACAAGTTAAGGCATGTTCAAAGTGAAACATGACAAACTACTCATCGACACAACCCCACCGCACAAAACAGCGACAAATTCCTTGGGCAGGTTAAACAGGTTTCGGGTGGATGGGTCCACTGCCCTATCCGTAGTTTCCCGACTCGATTAACCCCGGGTGGATGCGGCCCGCAACCTTACCACAACCGGTGCGATCCACTCACCGCGTTGCCCAGCGCAGTCCCACCAATACCCCGGCATTGTTGCGCTGCGCCTGGCCGATATCCAGGCCAAAGGTGGCCGTGAGCTCAAGTTCGTGCAGTACCACCGTCATGCCCGGCGCCACCAGGTCCACCATTCCGGCAAGCAGCTCGGGCCCGCCCAGCTCCACCATAAATGACCACTGATCCCGACGATCCGTAACGCCCGCATACCGGTTGCCTTCGCTATCGGTCACCTGCGTAGCCCCGTAATTGCGACTGTACGTGGCAAACACGCGCCAATCGGCCGGACCCGCCTGCCCCATCACACCCACATGATGGGCCAGCATCAGGTTGTTGACCACGCCCAGATAATCCATTTCGCTAAAAAAAAGCGGATTGCCGATGGCCCGTCCGCCGTAGGTCCAGCCGCCACGGTACCGCGAATGGTTGTAGTAGTTGAAGTAGGAGGACCGGTCACGGTGCGGATAGCGGTCCACCCCCTCCAGGGTGTTGATGTGTTCGTAGTTGATGGCCCGGATCGCAAAGGGCCGTACGAAGGAGCGCATCGTTATGCGTTCACGGTTGCGGGACAGCGAACTGTGCCCCCCGCTTCCATCACCGGGTGCCGCTCCGCTTCGTGCCGCACGCGTGTCTCCATTTTCCGCTGACCCCGCCGAACCGCGCCAGCGGCGGCCAAACTCAATCCACGCGCCCCACATGCCGTCCCACGGTGTGCCGAACCGGGCATTGGGCGTATCCTCCAGAAGAAACTGCCGGCTTATCGAAAAACGCACCTGCTCAAACCGGAACAGCAGGGAGAAATCGTAGGTACCCACATGGTTCTGGTACTTGTTCTCCAATTGCCCGCCGCTCAAGATCTCCTTTGAGTCGGGATTCAGCGAAAAAAAGACATCAAAGAACCCTCTCAGCCCTTTCGGTACCGTTCCATCAATGGGTGACTCCCCGCCCCAATGCGCAAAGTGCTTGATCCCCCCATGCGGCACCACCCGGCTGCGATCGTTGAACAGCCGCAAATACAGGTGTTTCTGGTGCAGAAACGGACGCTCAACGAAACGGTGCTCATCGTCGTGCAGCCATCCGTGGGACAGGGAAGCGTCATAGTCGACGATCCCGCGTGTGCCGGGCATCCGGCGAAACCCGTCGGTGGACAGGGTGATCTTGGGGATGGGGCGGGCGTTCTGTGAAATATCTGTTGATCCCATGGAAAGCTCAGGGTGTAACATGCCGAAGTGCTCCCGTTTGCGTCCGGCCCACAACACGAAATTTCCGTAGGCCACCTGTACATAGGCCTCCTGGAACTGGGTAGTGGGATCGGCGGCATCACGGAGCAGAAATGCGGCCCCGGTGGACAGCGAAACACCGGACCGAAAATCCCTCCGCCAGGCACCGAACAGGTGCAACGTGGCGTTGGCGCTGCCGGGATGCAGTTCGCCGAAGCGGTTGGAGTGGATCCAGAAAGGAAGCTCCCCATTGTACGAGCTTGCCCCCTGCATCCGGAATCCGAATACGGACAGTGATCCGTATTCCCGCCCCGCGCGATCTTCACGGTCGACATCGGCCGATATGGTCTCGACGAGCAACGTCGGCCTCTGGTTATTGAAAGCGGGGAGATCGTTGCCTCTGGTGGATGCGGCCCCGGCATCCACCGCGCCGGCCAGTGCGGGAACACTGTCCACAAAGGACACGCAAACCATCAGCACTGTCAGTGTAAAAAGTCGCATGATTCCGATCTGTGTTATTGCAAGCTATTCAATCACCAAGCACTCGCTGCAGTGCCCGGACCTCTTTTAGCTGGTCTTTGGCCACATCGCCGGGTTTTACGTCCAGCACGATGAGTCCCAGGTGGATGGCGGCCGTGCCAGAGGTGACTGCCGTGGCATTTTCCACACCCGTGTAGTTGCTAAGATCCCGTTCGAATCCATCCACATTGTCCCCAACCGGGGCCACCCAGTTGTTCTCAAAGGCGTCGTGAATGAAAGACAACTCCTCTCCTCCCATATGGAGCGTCGATAGCCAAATACGTCCGTTGTTATGATAACTCACGATATAAGTTTATTAATATCAACAGCCTACAGGGCAGCACACTTTGAATGATATTAGACAATATACGGTGTTTATATTAAAAAATCTTAATGAAACCGTATAATATTGTTATCCGGTCACTTACAAGACCAGGGATGGTGCAGCGGTACATGTGTCGAATCCCGTTTTGACTGACAAAGGATGCTGTTTCTACTAGTTCCAATAATGTTTCCTATGATATTTCCATGTTCATCCAGAAGTTTTTATGGAAACGGCTGCCGGTAGTCTGTCAAAAAAACAATGTGAAATGTAGGATGTGCAATGTACGATGTGCAATGCACATTGCGCTATGGATGCACGGGCCGGCAATTTCTCTTGTCCCAGACATAGCCGGCATACTCATTGATGACTGTTTCAAGACAAGCTACTGACACACCCGTATCGACACAATGGTCCGCCTGATTACATTGCTTTTAATCAATTCGAATTGGAATTAAGAGCGTTGATTTTAATTATGGATGCTGCTTCATCGGAGATGAAATCTTCGGCTCTGATATCCTTTTCGGCAAATGCTGCCATTAGTATCTCCCCTGTTCCTCTTCGGCTTCGGTCATATATCACATAAATTTTTCCATTATCCCCTTCTACTGCATCCGGATAGGTAACCAATTCGCCTCTCCCGGAATCTAATAGAAGGTGGCCGTACCATGTTTTCCCATCGTCATCTGAAAGGGACGCAGTCAGGTGTGTTCGTCCTCCAATTTTGGGATAAGGGGGTTCTTCGTGACCCTCAAACCGGTAATGATAGATCAAAAGCAAGCGTCCGGATTCCAAACGTTGAATATGAAAACGAGTTGCCGGATGCGGAATTCCGGTATCCTGTCCGCCTTCCGGCTCCCAGGTTCTTCCTCTGTCAAAAGAAAAAGCTTCGCCGATACCGATCGTGTCCACACCTGTGCGGTATAACATCCACAGGCTGCCATCTTTGCGTTCCACCAACATATGCTCATCCGCCTCACCACCAGTGTCAACATCAGCGCTGCCCCGAAGGTACCAGGAAT
>SLLP01000070.1 GCA_007133995.1 Balneolales bacterium | reverse complement strand
ACAATCTCAGGACGCTGACCGTCGGTCCGGATGGCGCACTCTGGGTGGGAACTGCGTTCCACGGAATGATTCGTTTCGATGAGAATAACCCGTTGACCTACAACACGGAAAACTCCGATCTTCCCAATAACACGGTGGAAGCGATAGAGTTCGACAGCGACGGGGTGATGTGGATCGGTACGCTCGACGGCGTAGCCCGGGTAGACGGTGACACTTGGTCCGTGTTCAGGGAAAATGATTCCGACCTTGGTCTGAAACGCGGCTATCGCATCGCCATAGACGCCAATGACGGCGTCTGGATTGCATCCGACATCAGCTTTGACGGGATGTCACACTTTGACGGCTCCACCTGGACCCACTACGACACCGATAACTCCGATCTGCCGAACAATGACATCCGCGCGCTGCTGTTCAACGACGATACGGGAGCGCTCTGGATCGGTACCAATGGCGGCGGCGTGGCCAGGCTCGACGGGTCAGAGTGGACCGTCCTTGACATGGAAAACTCGGAACTGCCCGGAAATACCGTACGCGATTTTTCCATCGATCCGAACGGGAACATCTGGATGGCAACCGATGGCGGTCTCGCACTCTATAATGAAAATGGAATAGATGTAAGTACGATTGAACCGGTGGCACAAACCCCGGTGCTTTTCATGCTTGAGCAAAACTATCCGAATCCGTTCAATCCGACCACATCCATTACCTTCTCACTCGAAGAGGCTGGAGTTGCCCGCCTCGTGGTTTATGATCTGCTTGGAAGGGAGGTGGCCCGGCTGGCCGACGGTCATCACACATCGGGAAGTCACACGGTCACTTATTCACCTGCGGGTTTGTCGAGCGGAACCTACCTGTACCGGCTCGAGGCAAACGGAGTGGCGTTGACACGCAAAATGCTGCTTGTGAAGTAGTATGTCACTTGTCCTGTTTTCGTTCAAAAAGAAACTCCATGCCTGCCTGGTAGAGTGTGAAGCGCCGGTATTTTTCCTCCTCGTCGGCATGGAATTCGATGACCAGGCCGGCCGGGTCGAAACGGAATCGGGTTTCGCTGGCGGCTTCCATCGGAAACGCACCCTGGCCTGTTGCCTGGGCCATCAGAAGTCCGCCATCCTCCCAGAAGCGAATTTCCAGCGGTATCTGTCCGGATGCATAGGTGCCGGCCAGTGACTGCAGTTGCTCCGGAGAAAGGTCTGCGGTGTCAAAATCGGGCAGCTCGACCGGTTTGCCGTGCCATGCATCCATCAGGGCGACAAGCAGGCCGTTATTGGACCATGAAAGAGCGTTGGCCGCAACGGCCACGTACAGATCATCATCAGGATACATGGCCAGGTTGGACTGGAATCCGTCGATACCGCCGGTGTGTCCGAAGCCGGTTTTGCCGTGGTAGGTATAGGAAATAAGTCCCATCCCGAAGCTGTCACGCAGATGCGTCATTATTTCCAGACTGGCGGGTTTGAGAAGTTTGCCTTTGAAAAGCGTGCGTCCGAACCGGACCATGTCAGTCGGTGTAGAGACCAGCGCACCGGCACCGTGGGGGATGCTCATGTCGGTCTCGGGGAGCTTTTCCCATCCATCCGAAAAACTGTAAGAGTAGGACTCGTTGCGATCGATGGATATTATTTTGGCGTAGTACGTATCCTCAAGGTCCAGCGGACCGGTGATTCGGGTCTTGAGGGCCTGCTGGTAGCTCATGCCGGTCACATCCTCAATGATGTATCCCAACAGCACGTAGTTCGTGTTGCTGTACTCCATGCGTGAATCCGGTTCGAAGTGCTGGTCATAGCTGCGCATCAGCTCCACTAATTCCTCGCGAGATCTGGGCTCGGTCATCCAGCTGGTGTATTCCGGGTCGTTGGTGAAGCTGAACAACCCGCTGCGGTGGTAGAGCAGCTCGTTCAGCGAAATCTGATCGCCAGCCGGGAAGCCGTCGAAGAAATCGGACAGCGGCTGGTCCAGATGCAGTTTCTGCTCTTCGGCCAGCTGCAGGATGAGTGTGGCGGTGAAGGTCTTGGTGACTGATCCGATGTGATGGCGGGTGCGATCGTTGTTCGGGACCTCCTGCGAAACATCGGCAAAACCCGCCGAGTGCTGGTAGACCATTTCGCCACCCGAAAGCACCGCCACCGAGCCCATGAATTTGTTGTGCCGGTGCAGGTGGTCAAAAAAAGCGTCAAGTTCCTCCGCCGGGAAGGCGATCGGTTTCGGTTTAACCGTGTCCGTCGGAGCCGGCGCAGATGCCGCTGTCGATATTAGTGCATGGCCGGAATCCGACCCGGTTCCGGCGGTAGATGTGTGATCCTGAATGGAAACCTTTTGGGATGGAATGCCCTTACCGGCATTAAAGTCTCTTTCATGGATTTGGCCAAACCCCCGGCTCTGTAGCAGCAGAAGGATGAGCAACAGTACGAGAGCGGTGGGAAGTGCGGCCAGGCTGAGGATGAAGTGGCGCATACGGAATCCGGTTTGATGGAGATTTTTATTAGAAAACATGTCGGTAATACGAAAACGGCATCCTGATGGTTTCACTCGGATTAGCAGGATTGGCAGGATCAGTCGGATGCCCGCCAGTGCCTGCTGTTGCCTGCCGATACCTGCTGTTGCCTGCCTTGGGCTGCGAATGCCCGGGAGATGGGCTGAATCAGGAGTTGCGGCGAGCCGGGATGATCAGGGCCGGCACCGGGGTGTTTCTAATAACCTGATACGCAACTCCGCCCAGAAAAAGGTCGCTGATGTAACTGCGCCCCTGGCTTCCCATCAGAATCATTGTGGCTTTGGCCAGGCGGGCCTTCTCTACGATAAGCCGGGCGGCGGATCCCTGACTCAGAGCGATGTCTACATCCACCCTGGCCTGTGCCTGCAGTTCCTGGCTCAGGGTTTGCAGCCGCTCCCGATCGATACGGTTGAATTCTTCGAGCTGAGCGGCATCGGTCAGGTCCACTTTGCCGCTGGCCTGGACGTGGAACAGGGTGATTTGCTTTGACGATCCGGCAGCCAACTGGCAGAGCGTATCGAATGCGTGGCGCGCGGTTTCGGAGAAATCGGTGGGATAGAGGATGTGTTTCAGCGCATCGTGGCACGGCGTCATGCAGCGCAGTTTAGGATCCTGGTTGCCGTCAGCCGTGTCATCCTGATGGAGTTTGATCAGGAAAACAGGCATGTCGCATTGCTGCAACAGGGCGGTAACCGTGCTTCCCGGCAGTACCTCCCGCAACTTTCTTTGACCCCGGTTGGCGATGATGATGTAACCGGCACCGGCTTTACGCGCCGCTCTTAATATGCGTTGCGGTACTGGTGTCTTTGCGTCGGAATCCACCCGAGTTGTTACCTGAAACATGGTGTTATCCAGAAGTCGTGCGGCATAGGAATCCAACTTTTTCTGCCATTGGTGTTTTTCTTCTTCTGTCGGACGGTTTTGTTGTGATGCCGTTGCTGCCGTGAATAGTGTGACCTGCTGTGTGTCGAATACACTCATGCCGGGCAGGCAGTCCAGGATGGCTTCGCTGGCCGGAGATTGGTCAAGTGCCACAAGGGCATGTCGAAAAAGTTCTTTCACTGTCGTTTTGCAATCACGATTTGCTTGGTATGTCTTCGATCCAGGTCATGGCAGCCATCATGGAGGGCATGCCCAGGGTGGGCAGGGTCAGCAGCACAACCTGGCGGATCTCTTCTTTGGTTGCGCCGGCATCCAGTGCCTTGCGCGTGTGGGAGTGGACGGCCCCTTTTTTCTGAGCACCGGCGGAAATTTCGAGCTTGTCAACTCACGTGTCTTTTTTTCGATGGGACCGGCTAGGTGTACGGACGTGCCCATTTTTCATAAGCATCGAATATGTCCTGATATTTTCGCTCAAATGCCGCGAAACGGGCAGGTTTTTCAGGTATGGAAGGTAGATTGGTCATGTATTGTTCCGTACTGGATTTTCTGCGGCCATGTCACACATGGTATAGTTTGAATATACCGACAAAAGGAATTGCAGCATGGCTGTTTGCAATGTAACTGCAGGAATTTACAACGACTAGGGTCATGGTTCAAGTAGGAAGGTAATATGCAGCCAGATCATCCAGGTCAGCAGCGAGCCGAAATCGGGACGCCGAATGGGCATCCACACCCGGAAGGGCTGGCCGAGATCGTGGAAGATGGGAACCAGTGCGCCTACAAGAGCGGCCAGGGCGGTGAGCATGATGATGGGGCCCAGCTTGTCCAGCTCCTTGATGCCCCCGCCTTAGCGCAGCAGGGTTAAGGAGAGAACCGCGCCCACCTCAAGCAGCAGCCACAGGTACAGTCCGAGCAACGTGAAGAACAGAGTCGGGATGGTGAGTACGATGCCCACCTTGAAGTAGTATCCCCACGTGATCTTCACGCCCTTGTAGTTCAATACGTGCAGCCAGAGCAGGGTGGCCAGGGAACCGATCGGCGTGATTTTAGGTCCGAGATCAGATCCGATCACGTTGGCATAGATCAGGGCTTCGCGCACCAGCCCTT
>SLLP01000229.1 GCA_007133995.1 Balneolales bacterium | reverse complement strand
TCATCGCATCCACCGTCGTTTTTTCAATACCCATGAAGGGAAATCCCTTCTCAAACATAAACATATTGACCAGGTAACTCTCAACGGTTGAGCTGAACGTTAATACGCATAATTCTATGTCAATGTTTCGGAGATATCCGCTTTTTTTTGCCTTCTCCAGGACTCCGATAAACATCCCGTGCACTTCCAGCATGGTCTTTTGAAGTTCATTGAGGATTTCCGGCCGCTGGTTCAGAAGACCGATCTCCCGGATCGCAATGATGACCGGCTTTGGATTTTCAAATGAATAATCCACAAAGGCGAAGAGAAATTTCCGGAACGTGGTGACCGGGTGTTCTTTTTTGCTGGTAATCTGTTCGAGCAACCGTTTGACATTGGCCGTGTGCCGGTCGATCAGCGCTTTCAGAAGCTGTTCCTTGGAACCGAAATAATAGGAGAGCATGGCTACGTTCACACCCGCCTCATCCGCTATCATGCGCGTCGTGGTGCTCCGGTATCCGTTTACGGCAATCAGATCTTCCGCCGCATCCAGTATTGCAATTTTTTTATCCGACATAGGTTTAGATAGCGTAAAGTAACCTGCGTGTCGACAGTGATAAGTGACCGCTTTGACCAGGTGATTCCGTTATAAAGAAAAAAAGATAGGTAGACCTAAGCCTTATGTTCCAAATTAAATAATTCCTTTCTCCACCGGACACATATCGCGAAGTCGTTCAAACCGGTAAATGCCGGTTTGGTGTCCATCGTTCCAGTGGATTTGAATTGCGTAATTTCCGACCTGTGTTATGCGTGTTATTATGCGGTCATGTTCTGACCGCTCCAGGAATATGGAAGGATCCACCGGCTTTCCCATGTTTTCATGTCCTCCCTGGCAAAACACACAAGGACACGCCTTCCGCAATCCTTCCATCGGAAAGCGGCTGAGATGCTCGTCTGCCCACAAGATCTGCAACTCACGGAGCCCGGTATCGACGGTGATTTTTTTTATCTGAAACCTGGTTTGCATCCAACAATATTCAATAATTCTAAACTTTTAAAGTTAGTCCAAATTGAGGATATTTACCAATCCTGTTTGCCCTCCCGGCTGGAATTGATCCAGATATGACCGATGAACCGCTCAAAACGTTGATCAGTGCCCATTCAGCACGGTATACCGACCGTGGATCACGATTCTACGCCTATGCTTTTCCCGTGATGGATCTTGAAGAAATTGAAATCCGACGATCCAGAATAGCGGACAAGCATCGCGATGCCAGCCACCAATGCTATGCTTGGCGATATAATCCCTCTCAGCCGGAGGAGTTTGTACAGGATGATGGGGAGCCTGCAGGAACAGCGGGCCAACCCATACTTGGTGTCATTAAATCTGCACTGCTTGTCAATGTGCTGATTATAGTCGTCAGGTATTTTGGAGGAACCAAACTTGGCAAGTCCGGGTTGGTACGGGCATACAGGGAGGCTGCCGCTCTCAGTATTGCATCTGCTGAAAAAATGAACCTGGACCGCTTCATCCCGTTCCGTGTTCTGTACCCCTACGAACAGGAAAACAGAATCAGGGAACTGATCAACCGTTATCGAATGGATATTGCTCAGGAAACATATCTCGAAAACATATCAATAACGTTCTATTGCAAGGCCGATCAGGCTGCGGAGCTTGAAGGTATACTTGAGCACCTCGCTTACCTGGGAATCTTTTTTGAAAAAAAACCGGAATGTTTCCGTCAAATGAATGGTGGCACACCCAACTAAACCGCAACGTTCTGCAACCTCTTTCTGCAATCTACTTGAAATCGTAATGGAATTCTGGAAACACATAAAATGTCCATGAGAGGTCGGAAATACTCAAACACGAACCAATGATATAACCTTTCAGGATATTGCATGTGACCATATAAATCGAAAATTTAAACGCATGAAAATCTATACCAAAACCGGTGACCACGGCGACACGTCACTTTTCGGCGGTCAGCGTGTCTCGAAAAACCACTCACGCATCACAGCTTACGGTACCGTTGACGAACTCAACTCCATTATTGGTGTCATACGGACCGCTGACCCGAATCCGGTTCTTGAAGAAATATTGGAACGGGTGCAAAATGAACTGTTTGTTCTGGGTGCTGACCTTGCCACACCCCCTGAAAAAAATGTACGGATAGAGCGCATCGGGGAAGACCATATCCGCAGACTGGAACAGGACATTGATCGACTGGAGAGGGAACTTAAGCCGCTCAAGTCATTTATCCTTCCGGGTGGAAGTCCGGGCGCAGCCTATCTTCACATGGCCCGAACCGTCTGTCGCCGGGCAGAAAGAAGCTGTTTTTCGTGCAGGCAATCTGAAATTGTTTCCGATGAAGCGCTCATCTTTCTGAATCGCCTTTCAGACCTTCTGTTTGTCATGGCCCGGTACCAGAACAAATCCAGGCACGTTCATGATGTAGTCTGGAAGGCGAATAAACGTTGACAATCCGCCAGCCTGCCGTTGCAATGGGCCTGACCAACAAACAGAAAAAACATATTCGTGATCACTACCGCGATAAAAACGCCGGACAGCTCTCCCGTGAACTGAAAGCCGACAGAAATGCGGTGCAGGAATATCTCGAGTCCATCGCACCCCAGGCAGACAGCCGGGAGAAAACCTTTTTCTTCGTAGCCGCAATATTGATTCCCGTGTTATTTTTTGTTGTGCTGGAAGGTTCCTTGCGTTTGTTCAACTACCGCGGGGATACCAGCCTTTTTGTATACCCCGAAGAATACTTTGAAGGGGAATACGGATTTGTCAACAGGAACTTCAACGCCCGTTACTTCTTCAATACCCGGAACCTACCCGGTTTCTCCAATGATGCCTTTCTGAAGCAAAAACCTGACTCCTCATTCCGGGTATTCGCCATGGGCGGTTCCTCGACGGCGGGATACCCGTACGGATTCAATGCCACATTCTCACGGGTTACTGCCGACGCCTTTAAAGATATCCTTCCGGGACGATTGGTCGAAGTCATAAACCTGGGAGCTTCCGCTGTCAACTCCTACACACTATACGACCAGATCCCGGAAATCCTCGAACAAAAACCTGACGCCATATTCATCTATACCGGTCACAACGAGTTTTACGGTGCCCTGGGAGTGGGTTCCAGCGAACAGTTCGGGGCCTTTCCCGGTTTCGTACGTACCTATCTCAAACTGCAGCGGTTGAAAACGTTTATGCTCCTGAGGGATGGTATCGCCTCCATTTCACAATGGATCGCAAGCTCACTGCTCAGCAAACCGCATCCGACACGAGACGGGACCTTGATGCAACGCATGGTCCAGGATCAGACCATTACACTCGACAACCAGGTCTTTGAGTACGGCAAAAACCAGTTTGAAAGCAATCTTGACAAAATCCTGCAGCAGTTTCGTAAACGGGATATCCCAGTGTTTATCTCAAGCATTGCCAGCAACCTCCGCGACCAGGAGCCCTTTGTCTCGATAGAAACCCCTCGGTATCCCCCCGCACAGCAAGTCTTCCGGGAGGCCCGAAGATATTACCGGCAGGGCAATTTCGAACGGGCCTACGAGCTTTTCGTCTTTGCAAAAGACCTGGACGCACTCAAGTTTCGCGCACCCGAAGTTTTCAATGAAATCATCCGTGAAAAAGCGGCTAAACATGGTGCCGTGTATGTCCCGGTCTATGAGGATATGAGAGAACAGAGCGAGAACCGGATCATCGGCTTTGATCTTATGCTCGAACATTTGCATCCCAACAGGACCGGATATTTTCAAATCGGAAAATCTTTTTACGAAGCTGTGGCTGCCAGTGGTATTCTGGACCTTGAAGCGGATTACCAGGCACTCAGAAGCTGGGATAAATATTTTGACGGGATGAAGATTTCCGAGCTTGATGAGCGGATCGCCTACCACCGGGTCCGTCTCCTTACGGGAGGATGGCCTTTTGTCACCGGTCCATCCCCGGACGGATATCCCGACGCATATGAGCCTGACAACAGGATTGACCAACTTGCTTTTGCAGTCGTACACACCAATTTGCGATGGGACCAGGCCAAACTTGACCTGGCAGACCATTATCTTGAACTTGAATATCCGGAACTGGCGCTTGCCGAGTACAAAAGTCTGATCAGGGACCAGCCATACAACCATTCGCCCTACGTATATGCAGGCAGGGTACTGCTTCAGCTTCTGAATGACTTTGAGCGTGCCAGGCCACACTTTGAGAATGCATGGCGTATTAATCCCTCCAATTATGTTGCAAGAATGCTTGGCTCCATTGAGGTTAACGACGGGAACTATGAGCGCGGAATTTTACTTCTGGAGAGAGCACTGGAACTCAATCCGAATGATGCGCAAGCCATGTTCAACCTGTCCGGTGCGCAGGCATTGAGTGGTGATCTGGAGACTGCATATCAAACAGCAAGAACACTTGAACAGATTCAGCCCGATTTCCCGGGTCTTCAGGAATGGATTGGTCAGCTGCGTCAGAGGGTGCGAGGGAGCAGCTGAGATCCAAATAATCTTTTTTTTTGAAAAAG
>SLLP01000236.1 GCA_007133995.1 Balneolales bacterium | reverse complement strand
TAAAAAATCGCAAAGCAAAAAAAAGGGAAGCAATAGTTTGCATCCGGAAACGCGTGCACTCCACGTTGGCTGGCATGCCGACAAGCCTGGCGCTCCACTCGTTCCCTCCTGGGATCCGGCCACCGTATTCCGGCATCCGGACCGAGGATTATCCAGGGACTCCTGGAGCTACACACGACTTGACAACCCCAATCGTGATCAGCTCGAGAAGACGCTGACATCGCTGGAATCCGGTGCAGAAGCACTCGCCTTCGCCTCCGGTATGGCCGCCGTTCAGGCCGTATTCCACATCCTTTCACCCGGTGATCACGTGATGCTGCCTGATGATCTGTACCACGGAGTCAGAAACCTGATCAGTGACCAGTATCAACGGTGGGGGCTCACTTTCGATTTTGTGGACATGACCCGCCCGGATGCGGTAGGCAAGGCGGCGACCGACCGCACCCGAATGCTCTGGATGGAAACACCATCCAACCCCATGCTCAAAATTACCGATATAATCGCACTCTCCAGGCTTGCGCGTGAAAGGGGATGGATATCGGTGGTCGATAATACCTGGACCACACCGGCAGTTCAACGTCCGCTCGTGCTTGGAGCCGATATCGCACTTTATTCAACGACGAAATACCTGGGTGGACACAGCGATGTGCTTGGCGGTGCGATTGTGCTTCGCCAGTCAAATCAAATACCAGGTGAGGACAATGAAACCGCGCTGGCTGACAAGTTGCGCACTCTGCAGCGTCAGGCCGGTGCCGTGCCCTCGCCGTTTGATTGCTGGATGATGCTGCGCAGCCTGAAGACGCTGTTCGTACGTATCCGCACACAAGCCGCCTCTGCGCAAAGGATCGCAGAAAAACTCTCTGAGCACCCTGATGTTGAAAAAGTATACTATCCTGGTCTTCCGGATCATGCCGGTCACCACATAGCCGAAGCGCAGATGGATTCGCCCGGGGCGATGATATCCTTTCGGGTGAGAGGTGATGATGAAACCGCACTATGCGCAGTCTCCGCCTCTCGTTTGATCGTACCTGCCACCAGCCTCGGAGGGGTGGAATCGACCTGGGAGCATCGCAAGACCAGTGAAAGCGAGGGTACAGCTACCCCGGGAAACCTGATCCGGCTATCGGTCGGTTTGGAACACCCCGATGACATCTGGAACGACATTGATCAGAGCCTTACAAGGTGTCGATTCAGGTAAGAAAGCAATAAAATGAAAATGTGCGCAATTTTTAATACTTTAGGACAATCCGATGTAACGTTTTGAACGTTAGAGACCTGTTTTTAATCTTCACTTAACCCCTTGATCAAGATCAGAATGGCACGTATTGAAGTAACCATGCCCAAGATGGGCGAATCTATCATGGAAGGAACCGTAGTAGAGTGGTCGAAAAAAATCGGCGACACGGTTGAACAGGACGAAACACTCCTGGAAATTGCTACTGACAAGGTGGATTCGGAAGTTCCCGCACCGGAATCCGGTGTTCTGGTTGAAATTCTAGTGGAAGAAGGGGAGACAGTCGAAGTTGGTGAACCGATCGCCATCATTGAGACAGATGCGGATGCTGCAAAGGATGCATCCCAAAAGGGTGACTCCACCGGAGAGGCAGCTGAAGATGTTTCTGAGCAAGATGAGCAGGATGAAGATCCCGGCGAAGAAGCAGAAGCAAGTGATGATGCGGATGATGCGGATGAACGTCAAAAGGAAGATGTCCGCTCAGAGCAGGATGATGAAGAAGAAGTGTCACTAAAGGATGCAGAGAAGGATAAAACATCAGATGGTAAATCATCCCAGAATGGGACCGGAACGTCCGAAAAACGGTCCAGGCATAAGGAAGATGATGGAAAACAGGTCGATTCGAAGACGGAATCGAAGGCCGGGTCGCGTACCGGCGCAGCCGCTGGCGCATCAGGCCGGCAGTTGGACCGGTCCGAAGAGGCGGAAACGGTGGCCGAAGGCGGTTCGACACCACAGCGTAAAGGTTCGGACGGGCGATTTTTTACACCGTTGGTCCGCGCTATTGCCAAAGAAGAGGGCATATCGCAGGAGGAGCTTGAATTACTGGAAGGAAGCGGTAACCAGGGCCGGGTGACAAAGCAGGATGTACTGGATTATGTGAAATCCGGTAAAGCGAAAAAAGACCGCACCGGAGATGCTGAAGATGGAGCCGGTCTGCGAAAGCCTGGGGATGCAAAAAGCAAGCAGACCATTGAGACGGAAGAAATAGACCCGCGCTGGCCGGATCAAAAGGTTGAAATCATCAAAATGGATCGCATGCGCAAGGTGATTTCCAATCATATGATCCGCTCCAAGCAGACTTCTGCCCATGTCACCACTTTTGGTGAGGCTGATGTCACCAGACTGGTGCAGTACCGCGACAAGCATAAGGATAAGTTTCAAAAGGAGAACGGCTTCAAGCTTACCTTCACTCCGTTTTTCGTAGAAGCGACCATTCAGGCCATACGCGAATTCCCGCTTATCAACAGTTCGGTGGACGGTGATGAAATCATCCTGAAACGATCCATTAACTACGGCATAGCCGTGGCGCTGGGCGATGTCGGTACCGGCGGACTCATCGTGCCGGTCATCAAGAATGCCGGTGAGATGAATATCCAGGGAATCGCTCGCAAAACGTATGAACTGGCCCAAAAAGCCAGGAGCAAGAAGTTGTCACCGGATGACCTGGTGGGCGGCACGTTCACTCTGACCAATTACGGAAGCGTGGGCAATCTGATGGGAACGCCAATCATCAATCAACCGCAGGTCGCAATTTTTGGCACGGGCATCATACAAAAGAGGCCGGTGGTCATCGAAGTGGACGGCAGCGATACCATTGCAATCCGGCACATGGTCTATCTGAGTATGAGCTATGACCATCGCATTATCGACGGTGCCATGGGAGGCGCTTTTGTTCAAAGGGTGAAGCAATACCTGGAAAATTTTGATATCGATCGTACAATCTGATTTCGTTTGTGGTCGGCCAGAAACGGCCGGGTCTGACGCTTTTATTTCTTACTATTGAAATTAGCACATACAAAAACTGAAATACGCCAAACGGTATTGGACTGGCGCAGGAAGGGACAGCGTGTGGCATTGGTACCTACAATGGGTGCACTGCATGACGGCCACCTCTCACTTGTAAGACAGGCGAAGCAACACGCCGACCACGTCATTGTGTCCATCTTTGTCAATCCGACGCAATTTGGTCCCGGCGAGGACTTCGAGCAGTATCCGCGCTCACTCCACAGCGATGCTGAATTGTGCCGTCAGGAGAAGGTTTCGCTTGTCTTTGCGCCGGATTTTTCTGAAATGTACGGTGCAAAAAAGCACGACCGGCATCAGTATATCACCTTCCGGATCAAAAAAATGACCGAATATCTTTGCGGACCCTTCCGTCCCGGCCATTTCGAGGGGGTGCTGCAGGTGGTGAACAAGCTGTTCAATATCGTCAAGCCGGATGTGGCTGTCTTCGGTCAAAAGGATATTCAACAGTGGTATCTCATCCGGAAAATGATAGAAGAGCTGGATCATCCCATTGAAATGCTGATGGGTCCGACCCGCCGGGAGCCCGACGGCCTGGCCAGAAGCAGCCGGAACGTTTACCTGTCCGACCCCGAACGAAAGGCCGCCCCGATGCTGTTTCAGACATTGCAACGGGTCAGAAACGGGTTGGAGAAGAAAGGTACCCGTGAAGCAATCCCGGTCGACGGGGCCATAATTTCAGAAGAAGTCAAGCGTTTGAGTGAAAATGGCTTGAAAGTTGAGTATTTTTCAATTGTTTCCACCCCCGACCTGCAGCCCGCCGCTGCAATAGAACCCGGACAAACATACGTTATTGCAGTAGCGGTGCGTTTCGGAAAAAGCAGACTGATCGACAACGTAATCATATCACACAAGGAGCTTCCAGAATCATGATGCTTGAAATGTTCAAAGCCAAACTTCACCCGCTTACAGTGACGCAAGCCGATCTGTATTATGAAGGGAGCATCACAATTGACCCTGAATTGCTGGAGACCGCTGGAATACGCGTGTATGAAAAAGTGCAGGTGGTCAATATCAACAACGGGTCGCGTCTGGAGACATACACCATACCGGGGAACCGGGGCGACAGGGAGGTGTGCATGAACGGTCCGGCCGCCAGGCTGACCAACGTGGGCGACCGCATCATCGTCATCGCCTATGCGCGCATGACCGAGGAAGAAGCCCGCGAACACAAACCGCGGGTTGTATTGCTTGACGGAAAGAACAATCCGGCCAAGGTGATGGATGAATCACTTGCCGGCTTCCGGTACGATCCGGACGACAAACTCGGCTAAATCCGGTTTATCGTCGCCGCCTACTCCACGTAATCCCCGAGCAGCTCAAAGAATCGTGCGGAGGTTTTCATGCCCCGCTCAAAATCCTTGAGATGGAAATGTTCATTCGGTGAGTGGATGGAATCGGAGTTCAGGCCGAGACCCATCAGTATCGTAGTTGCGTTCAACGTCTTGGCGAAATCGGCCACGATCGGGATGGAACCCCCTTCCCGGCTGAACAGCGCCTC
>SLLP01000174.1 GCA_007133995.1 Balneolales bacterium | reverse complement strand
GCTGATTCACGCCGGTTGTAAAATCCTTTTTCGTATTGTTGCATGGTGATGAGCACACCGACCGTACCAGAGCCGAACCAGGAGGCGGTGGCATCGATGGCACTGCGTCCGGGCAGGTTGAAGATGAGCCGGAACGGCTTGCGCACCAGGCTGCCGATGAATTCCATAAAGCCGTAATCCACCAGAAACGGGAGAAAGAGTGCGGCGAAAAAGAAGAATGCCAGCAGTACGGTAATGAGCTCGTTGAGCATGAGTCCGCCGGTGTCCTGAGAGATCAGGAACTGCGGGCCGATTTGCAGGAGTGTGAGCGTGGCCAGAACCGCTCCGGCCAGCCGCATAGCGAACCAGACCGGACCCACGTGAAAGATTTCATGCAATGTGCCTTTTTCCGCCCATCCCGGGCGGCGCCACTTGACGAAAAGCGTGACGATTATCGAAATCCAGAAAATGACGACTGCGATAACAGGCAGTGTGCCATCGAACAAGGACATGAGTCCGTATGCCAGGAAACCCATGCCGACATTGATGGATCCTTCCATGGTGAATGGAATCAAAAACATTCCGATTCCGACCAGTGAAGGAAGCAGAAAAATCAGGAAGTTCCTGAGGGTGAACAGCTCCTTCTTTGCCGACTGTGGATCGTCATCTGAAAAGGTCATGTGGTAAATATTTTGCTGTGATCGAAGTGTAATTCTGTTATCAAACCAAACCGATGAAAGGTATATATTACCGCAGGATTGAGCAAGAACGACTGAGCCGGCTGGAATCCCGGCAGGACATCGGTTGTTTACACAAAAAAAGAGTATCTGTTCTTTTGGCTGAAGCGAAGAAATTCCCTCAATTTTAAACGCTTAAGGAGTTAATGTGATGCGGAGAGTCAGCGGAAGTTCGACGGCTGAAACGGCACAGCAAATCGTGCCCAAATACGAAATCCGTGAAAAGTTTTCGCGGGCCATGTCAGAAATGTACAAAAAGGAGGTTCCACTGTACGGCGAACTGCTTGAAATCGTGCGTGGCATCAACCGGGATTTCATGAAAGAGCATCCGTATCTGGAGGAGGAGCTCGGCAATCTGGATCGCGTTTCTGAGGAGAGGCACGGAGCCATACGCCTGGGCAAGCCGGATGAGCTGGCAACCATGGCCCGGCTGTTCAATGTCATGGGCATGGTACCGATCGGGTACTATGATCTGTCCGTAGCCAATTTGCCGGTTCACTCGACTGCCTTTCGACCGGTTGAGAAGGAAGAGCTGGCAAAGAATCCATTTCGCGTCTTTACTTCCCTGCTGCGAACCGATCTGCTGGATGAGGAGACCCGAAAACAGGCGATGGAGTCACTCAGGGATCGCAACATCTTTACGCCGGGTGTGATGGAGCTGATTGAAGTTCACGAAACCGAGGGCGGTCTAATTCCAGAGCAGGCTGACCGGTTCATCCTGGAGGCGCTTGAGACGTTCCGCTGGCACAAAGAGGCCAGGGTTTCCCGGGATCAGTACGAAGCCTTCCTGAAAATCAGCAGTCTTCTGGCCGATATTGCCTCGTTCAAGGGGCCGCACATCAACCACCTGACTCCAAGGGTGCTGGACATCCAGGTGCTGCATGAAAAGATGCAGGAGATGGGTATAGAGACCATTCCGGAGGTGCAGGGTCCGCCCGCCGGATGGCCTGTTCTGTTGCAGCAGACCTCATTCCGGGCGCTGGTCGAGACCACCCGTTTTCCGGATGGAGCCGGGGACTATGTTGAAGGCCGGCACCGGGCGCGCTTCGGCGAAATCGAGCAGCGGCACACCGCGCTGAAGCCGGAGGGGATGGCTATCTATGATCGGCTGACGGCCAAAGCAAAAGAGCAGGGTGCCGAGCTTAAAAAGCAAGGAGAGGAAATCTACCGTTCAAAATACCCGGAGATGCTGGCCGGCATCTTCGAGGCCGAATTTCCTGCGAAAACGAACGATGAGTTTCGCCGGCAGAATCTGGGCTATTTTACCTATGAGCTGACAGAAAAAGGCCGTCAGCAGCGGAAGTCGGTAGCCGGTTTTTCCGGAAGCTGGCATGATCATCTGGAACGTCTGATTTCTGAAGAACTGGTGAGGGCTTTACCCATTACCTATGAGGATTTTCTACCGGTGAGCGCTGCAGGCATATTTAAATCCAATCTCGACGAAAAAAGCGGATTGATCGAAAGCGGGGAATCATCCAACCGGCAACTGCTGGAAGAGGCACTTGGTGCGCAAGTTGGCGACTACCATGCGCTGTACCGTGAGCAGGAGGAGGGGTCGATCCGGGATATTCTTGATCAGTGAAAAACAGCCATTGTCTGCAAGTAGGTGTTTTCGACGATGGCAGTGACGTCACCGGCCGACCACGTTTTTTTTATCTGTGTTTTGGTGAAGTTGATTTGTTTTTGATGTTTGCTGTCTGATTTGATGGTGTCTTTTTACGGCTGTTTCAATATCTTCATGCACTTGTACGGCTGAATGCCATCAGGCATCGATTAATACGCTCAGGTGGAAGCAGTTTTATTCTTTAATCAGTACAGTATGGAATTCATAGAAGCATTTTTATTGGGTTTACTACAGGGGATCACGGAATTTCTGCCGGTGAGCAGTTCCGGCCACCTGGCCCTCGCCAGTGCATTGATGGGTGCTGAACTGGCGCCCGGAATCACATTCGAGATCGTGGTGCATTTCGGATCATTCTGCAGCATCGTTGTTTATTTCCACAAGCGCATCGGGACCATTCTGGCTGATCTGTTCCGGTCATTCTCCCCACAGGGAATACGGCAAAAGCGGTTCATGTCCGATGCCAGCACCCGCCTTAGCGCGATCATTCTTTTGAGCATGATTCCTGCCGGTGTGGCTTACTTCACACTGAAGGATTCCATTGAGGCCATATTCTTCAATCCGTTCCTGGTCTCCTGCATGCTTCTTGTTACCGGAGCAATGCTTTTTTCCACCCGCTTTGTGAAAGATCCGCAGAAAGAGGTGGATGTCAAGCGAGGTTTTATGATGGGGGTGGCCCAGGCGTTTGCCCTGATTCCCGGCATCAGCCGGTCCGGGACCACCATTACTGCCGGACTCCAGATGGGCATCAACCGCGACAGCGTGGCCAATTTCTCTTTCCTGATGGTGCTGCCGGTGCTGGGCGGTGCCATGCTCTACGATCTGACCCGCATCGCGGGATCCGGCATCGACACGGTGACTATCATAAGCCTGGTCATCGGTTTCTTCACATCCTTCATATCCGGTTACTTCGCCCTGAAATACCTGATCATCCTGCTCAAACGTGAAAAAATTCATTATTTCGCATACTATTGCTGGGCTGTCGGAATATTCGGCCTGTTTTACTTCAGCTGAAAATGTATGGCTGAAGAAATACACAGAAATCCGCTACGGTCCGGGAATTCTCCTCTGCTAAAAAAGTTATATATTCCTGCTTAAGTGACAATCGAAAAGTTTCTCATAAACTGCTAATTCAATAACAATACATCAATCACGTGAGTCTGATAAACATTGCTGTTGTACCAGTAGCCGGGATGGGTACACGCCTGTTGCCCGCAACAAAATCACAACCCAAAGAGATGCTTCCTGTCGGCAGAAAGCCGGTGGTTCAGTACGTTGTCGAGGAGCTGGGTCAGGTCGGCGTTGAGCGTCTGCTCTTCATCACCGGTCCCGGCAAGACATCCATAGAAAATCATTTCGACCTGAATCACGAGCTGATACAGACGCTTCGCAATGAAGGCAAGGAGGAACTGCTGGATCAGCTGTCCTTTGAGCGGGCATCCATACAGTATTTCTATACGCGACAGCGTCAGCTGCTCGGACTGGGGCACGCCATTCTGTGTGCCGAGCCATTTGTTCGCAATGAGCCCTTTGTTGTGGCACTTGGTGATTCCATCATCGGTCTTACCGAAAAAAGTCGCATAGTCGAACGAATGACCGATTGCTTCGAAAACCAAAACGCCGATGCGGTTATTGCGTTTCAGGAAGTGGATCCGATGGCGGTGCATCGCTACGGTATCGCATCACCAAAAGAAGAAGGTGATGTTTTTGAAGTGGCCGATCTGATCGAGAAACCGCCGGTCGACAAAGCGCCGAGCAACCTTGCTGTGGCGGCGAGATACATCCTCAAACCATCCATTTTTGATGCACTGAAACGGACAGAGCCCGGTGCCGGCGGTGAAATTCAGCTGACCGATGCGATTCGAATTTTGATTAAGGAGGGCGCCAAGGTGTACGGCGTCAAGCTGAATGATACCAATACGCGATACGATATCGGAAATTTCGGATCCTACTTCAGGGCATTTACAGAGTTTGCACTGGCCGATGAAAAATTCGGCAATGAGTACCGGGATTATCTGCGTGAGCGATTGAAAAAAGAGACAGATGCTGATCATTCGTAAAAAAGCCTATGCCAGAGCCGGATTGCTTGGGAATCCCTCGGATGGGTATTTCGGCAAGACGATCTCGTTTATCGTTGGCAATTTCTCTGCCGATGTGGTGCTTTATGAGTGGGATGATGTGGAAATTGTGCTGGCACAGCAGGATGCCGCAAGAT